>NZ_JBSGXP010000195.1:0-13766 GCF_053610105.1 Kitasatospora sp. NPDC054939
CGGCATGACCGACCTCATCGACAAGATGAAGAAAGGCCGCAAGGAGGAACAGGACTACACCGACTACATCAAGAGCCTCGGCCGCATCGAGGCCCGCCAGAACGCCCTCGGCACCCTCATCGACCGGTTGCCGCCGGGCGAGTACCAGGCGGCGAACCGGGTCCTCCAGGGCATCGCGAACGCCCCTCCGGGTACCGACCGGGAGGCACTGCTGGCCCGGCTGAGCAACGCGGTGTTCCAGCAGGCCCAGGGCCGGCTGGAGGCGGCGGCCGCCAAGGCCGAGGATGACGCCATCGCGGCGCAGGTGACCGAGGCACGCGTACGGGCCGGGCTGAGCGCCGCCGCCCAGGCCGCCGGGAAGATGGCCCTCGGGCAGCTGGCGGTGGCCTCCCAACTGGCCACCGCGGCGCAGCTCGGCGCGCTGTCGGTGACCGAGAAGGTGCTGACCGGCGCCAAGGCGGGCTACGACGAGGGCGGGGTCACCGGAGCTCTCTGGGGCGTGGCCGGCTCGACGCTGAAGGTCAACGCCGCCAAGGCACTGATCGACGCGGCCACCGGGCGGGGCAGCCTCACGGCGATCGGCACCGGGCTGCTGCAGGACTTCGGGAACGTCCCGCTCTCCCGCGTCCTGGGGGCCCGTCCCAGCCTGGCGGCCCTCCCGCAGGCCGCCGCGGCACGCCTGGGCCGGATGTCCACCGCCCCGGACCGCGCGGCCATGAGCGTCCGCAGGATCGTGCCGGCGCCCCCGCCGCCCACGCCCAAGGCCGCGCGGCTCGGCCTGGACGAGCCGTTCGACCCGTTGAAGCGCCGCCCTTCACTGCGTGGCGCCGCCAGGGTGGCCGAGCCCGGGCCGGTGAGCCGGCGCTCCTCGGAGCCCGCCGACCCGTCGATGCCCGTCGGGCGGGAGGCCCCGCCGCATCCGGAGGCCCGGGTGTCGGTCTTCCACGACCCGCTGGGCAAGCACGTCCGGCCCGTTTCCGGCAGCACCCCCCAACAACGCGGACACGACTACGAACGCGCGGTCCGCGACGACCTGGCGGGTGGCTCCTCCTATCGCGTGCGCCACGAGGCGGGCGACCGGCCCAGGGTCGGGGACGTGGGCCAGTACGAGGTGAAGTACATGACGCACCTGGGGTCGGAGCAGTACGACCAGCTGTGGCGCGACCTGATCGCCTACAACCGGGCGCATGTGATCATGCCGAGGCTGAGCCTGAACGACCAGCGGAACCTCGCCCAGATGGCCGCGCTCTTTGAGAAGAAGACCGGTATCCGGCCCCAGATCGCCGTGCGGGAGACGGGAGGAACGGCCGAGTGAACCGGGTTCGAGGGCTGCCGGGGCCGCGCTCGGCCGCGGTGACGAGGACGGGCGGTGACGACACGTGATCGAATTCGCCGAAGCGCACCGGCTGGCGCTGGACTACGTACGGAACCTGTCGGCCGGCGTGCGGACCGATCTGGTCCTCCTCGACGAGGAGGTCGGGGACGAGGGCTGGTGTTGGGTCTTCCCCTACGACTCGCGCGCGCACCGGGAGAGCGGGGGTGGGCGCGGTGCCCTGGTGCGGGCGGCTCCCCTGGTCGTGGTCAAGGAGACCGGCACCCTGCACGCGCTGGGCGACGGCACCATGCTGCTCGACGACGCGCTCGCCCTGCTCCGCCCGTCGCCCGGACCGACCGCCACCGGCCTCGTGCCCGGGGCACCGGTACCCGCGGGCCTCACCCGGGCCGTACCGCTGAACCGGGCCGAGCTCCCCGTACTCCTCCGGCACCTGGGGCTGCCGCCGCCGGCTCCGCTGTCCCCGGTGCCCGACCTCCTGGCGGCCGACCTCCCGGCGACCAGTGCCGGTGCCGGTGCCGGACCGGTCCGCGAGGCCGGCGAGATCCTGGGCGACCTCCGGGAGTTGTCGGGGGCGACCGTACGGAACGCGCTGACACCGCTGCTCGTCCCGGACCGGGTGCTGGACGCCCGCAGCGCCCTGTTCGGGGGTGAGCCGACCGGATCCCGGCTCTACGCCTCGCGCCGCTGCGGGGACCTCTTCACCGGCCTGCGCCCCGCCCCAGGCCCCCACGGCGACTACGACTACGAGTTGCTGGCGCCGTACACCCGTGACGACCTGGTCGAGTGGACGCAGTCGCAGGCGCGGCTCTCGGCGGCGGTACCGCTGGCGCCCCCCGCGGAGGAACTGGACGCCGAGGAACTCGCCTTCCTCCTGGCCCTGGTGGACGCGTACAAGACCCGCCATCTCCGTTCCCTCGCCGACCGGCAGCCGGACCGGTCCGCGATCACGCTCACCTCGGCGGACGTCGTGGACGCCCAGGACGGCGCTCTGCGGATCGCCGACCGGCACTGGCTGACCCGGGCGGTCGGCGAGGTCCTCGGCTCGCTCGTCCGGCCCGGCGGCCACACCGGCCTCCGCCTGCCCACGCTCACGCTGGAGAGCGCCGAACGGCAGCTGCGCCGCTACGCCGACCTCGGGGACGTGGAGCGTACGGGCACGGACGAACCCGCCCGGTACACGCTGTCGGTCGGGCTGTCGGTGTTCGCCGGCACGCTGTTCAGCTGGATCACCCTCCTGTCGCTGCACGACGTGCAGCTGACCGGTGTGGAAGGTGACCGGCCCATCGGGCAGGAGGAGTTGCTCGTCCTCGTCGCGACCGGGTCCACGCTGTGGGTTCTCCTCAGCGAGGGCCTGACCCTGGCACCGGACGACTGGTCCCGGGTCCGCTTCGCACTGCGCTCGCCCGGGCCCGGTGATGCCGCGCGGCTGGCCGACGAGTTCCTGCGGCCGCTCCCCGGGATCTCGCTCCCTGACGAGGTCTACGCACCGATGACGCCGCCCGTCCCGCCGCCCCCTCCGCCCGCTGCCGAACCCGTGTGGCGGCCCACGCACCAGGTCCCCGAGGGAGGCATGCCCGCCTGGCCCGAGCCCGACCCCGCGGGAGACCCGGCCACCCGGATCGACGCCCGCGTCGAGCTCCGGCTGCTCGAGCGACGGGGCGACTGGGCGCACATCGTCTGCTCCAACGGCTGGTCCGCCTGGGTCGACGGCCGGACGATGGACCCGCTCGGGCGGGCGGCCGGACCGCGGGGCGGGCCGCCGGACGCCGCCTAGTACTCCAGTGTGACTTCGTGATCTATCCGGTTGAGGGGCTGGCGACGCTGCCGGTAGTGGCTGCGGCGGGCTGCGGCCTGATGGTGTCTGCGCCAATTCGACCAGTAGAGCAGCCTGCGTGGGGATGTGCTCGGCGGGTTCAGCAGAGTGCCGAACAGGTGGCGGATCTCCGGAACGGTCAGGTCGATCGGCTCTCCGCTTCGCCGGGACGGTTCGGATCTGCACATCTGGTCGGCCTCGCGTCGTCGGCTGCCACGGCCAGGAAGGCCAGCGCGCACCGAGGTTGCCCCTTTCGATGGGCACAGTCGAGGTTGGTCACCCTCAGCTAGGACATTTCCGTCGGCTCCACCTCGATCCGCGCGCACCACCATGCGCCCGTCGCCCGTCGCCCCCGCCCCCCGCCGATCCTCAAACGGGGCGTCGCACACGCGATCGCCTGGTGGCGGTGGTGCGGCCTGGCGAGGCCCTCGGACGGCCAGACCACCAAGATCCACCTGAGTGTGAAGGGTCGCTGGCGGGCGTTGTCCCTGGTCGTCACGCCGGGACGATGCGCAGACTGCAGCCAGTTCTAGCCCGTCAGGCCGCGGGAATCAGCTTGAGCTTCGACACCGACACGTGCCGGCCGCGAAGGACGGCCGGCAGATCCTCAGGCAGGCTGTCGGTGATGTTGTCGAGTAGCTGTTGGAGGTTCTCGGTCGTAATTCTATTCTGCAAGACAAGCGGTGAGCCATTCGAGGCGAGGTAGCGACACTGAATGTTGAAGAATCGCTGGTCAGTCCAATCCATTCGGAGCAGTTGCACGAAGTGCAGACTCTCGGAGAGCGCCCGCAGCAAGAGTTCGTCGTGAGTCTGCCGGTGTAGTGCCATCAGAGCGGCACCCATGCCGAGCAGGGCGCGCCGATAGTGTTCGCAGCCGCGTGCGTCGAACTCGGGGCTCGGGTAGCCGACCGGCGGATCACAGACCGCCGCGTCCAGCAGGACGTTGATCGCCGGGTGCCCGTTGACGCCGCAGACTGTGGCCCACTCACTGAGCAGTCCGGCGATCGACTCCGGGTCCTCGTACTCCCTCCCGGGCGCCAGGAGAGCGGCAGCGACCTGATCGGCCTCCTCGTACTGCTTGAACATACGCAGGATGTGGACTCGCTCGGTGTGGTAGGTGAGTCGTTGGGGGCGCTCCTCGATGGCGGCGTCGATGGCCAGCAACGCCTCGTCGAGCGTGGGCAGCGCACTGCCTAGATAGGCGACGTGCCGGTGGTCGCTGGTGAACTTGCCAGTCCGGTTGCTGTCCTGCACTGCGCATCGGACCAGCCGGTCGATGACCGCCAGGAATTGTGCCGAGCGCTCCTTCCGGGCAATCCGCACGGCCGCCTCGGCGATGGCCGGATGTCGGGTGAACACATGACCGGCGTGCTGTTTCGCCAAGGCCTCCTTGCCGAGCGGCTCCAGCACGAGGTAGTCGACGGCGTTCCGGTCGCCCTCGATGGCTTTGGCCAGGATCTCGCGCGACAGGGTGAACTGGTGTTGGCCGATTGCGTCGATCAAAGCAATCATCAGGAAGGCGTCTGTCAGGGAGATCGCGGCGGTCCTCGGGTGCTTGTCCAGTCGGTCCAGCAGGTCACGCACCCGCGCCTCCAACCCGGCGCCGTATCGAAGCTTCAGCATCGCCCCGAGGAGCGAGCCCTCGACTGGATTGTTACTCTGTGTTGCTGCCGTCAGCCTCCCGGACTGCTCGGTCTCGGGAACGGTGGCGAGTTCGCCTAGTCCGCTGGCGCCACAGGCGCGCCAGGCCTCCACCACTGCGACCGCGTCGCCCTCGGAAAGCTGCGGCGTCACCAGAACGGTGTCGATGCCGAGCCTGGCGAACCCGCTGCGGTATCTCCAGTCACGCTCCTGGGCACACAACAGGAAGCGGATGTCGTCGCGTGGACGGGGCGCCCTCATGACAGCGCTCAGCGGTTCGACCCAGAGGTCCGCCTCCTCCGCGCAGAGCAGGTAGTTCTTGCCGTTGCGCGGGAGATTAGAGATCGCCTCAGCATCGATCATTCCGCCGGGCTCCCGCCAGAGCACCTGGATGTCCTCCATCTCCTCGGCTGCGCGGGCGACCGCCTGCCGGAAGGCGAGGGACTTGCCTTCGCCAGCGGGTCCGATCAGCAGAATGATCCGTTTCCGGTCCGAGGAAGGCGGCCACCTCAACTGGTCCATGATCCGCGAGACCAGCGAGAGCCGCGGAATCCCAGGGTCTGTCGCATCACTCCAGTCCGGCTCTCGCCCGTCGAAGAAGGAGACCCTTGACCCGGCCTTCCGGGGCTGGGATCTCAGCGACAGGTAGGAGGGACTAATCTGCGTCCAATCGGACAATGCAGCGGATCGAATTGGGGATGGGTTCAGCTGCTGATAGGCGCCGAGCAGCTCCGGCAAGAATGTGTTGACATCGACCTGCTGATAGAAGACCACAGCGTCGAGGAACTCGATTTCCTGGAAGACCTTGGCCTGGAAGGATTCCTCGGAGAGCACCCGATTGGAGGTCCAGGCAACCTCCATCCCATGACGATCCTTTTGCCGGGCTCGTTCGACGAGCCACTGAGTGAATACGTCGTCCCAGCCTCCGTAACCCATGACGACAAGCTGCTTCCCATGCAACAGATCACGCAACGACCCATCCAATACCGGGCGCGATCTGGTCAGCTGCCAGTCGGTGTGGAGGGTGTCTCCGAAGCACCAGTACCCATGAACGTGAACTATCTTCACTATGCCCGAGCCGAGCTGGACGATCCGCCCGTCCCCGTCCATGGCTTGGGCAAGCGGTACCCCACTGGCCTCTCGCACGGCGATCTCGATGAGGGGGTCGAAGTTCGTCGTGATCACCGGGCCGCGAATCTCCTCGGGCATTTCGAGTAGTAGTTCCCCAAATGCTCTCACGCCACGGTCCAACAGCCATCCCGGCCGCTCCTCAATCCTCTGCAGTGCGGCCTCATTGTCGATGAGGGTGGAGGCTTCCTTGGACGAGATCCCATCGAAGGCCCGCAGGACCGCTACCCGAATAATGTTGTTCAGCAGTCTCAACGAGCGACTGCTGTGAATGAACGCCGCTGCCCGCTGATAGGCGCCGGCACCGGACGGATCTCCGACGAACTCGTCGAAACGAAGTTGATCGTCCTGATACTTCAGGCTTGATCGCATAAAATCAATGAGCCGATTGACGCCTGGGACGGTTCCCCGAGTGAGACCCGAACCGACAACAAATACTATCTCGCGGTCACCAGACGCTAACTGATCGCGTAGCTTTGAAATGAGGGAGATTCGGTCGCTTATCATGAACATTTCTTCCCCCTTTGAAAGTTCGGGAATCATTTCTGCCATGCAGAATTATCCTCTTCATCAACTCTACTCCGCGAGGCCGGGCTGCACACAGGGGCGTTTGAAGTTCCGGCGACGTAGACGGCCTAGTGCTCCAGTGTGACTTCGCGATCATGTCGGTCTCGCGGCCTACCCTGGCTCGCTATGGGCTACGACGTGACATCACGCGGCGTGAGAACTGGTGGGGCGAAGAGGGCCGCGAAGGGGCTCCGAGCTTTCGAGCGAATGCTCCGCATGATCCAGAACAGCGCCAATGAGCGGGGCGTGCCCAGCAGTCTCACGATCGATACTCGCCGCAGAAGCTGCGACTTCGAGCCGAAGGTGACCGAATGTGATCAACGCCAGATGAAGACCGACCCCGCTGGCGAGCTGATCGTGCGGGCGCCGACTGCCAACCGGCGTCATCGCCCACGTCGAGCACGCCGGCCGCTGTCGGCGCGCGAAAATGTCAGCGCAGAGCGAGGCGCGGCCAGGGAGTCCCTGGCACTCGTCCCCTTCGTTCACCGAATTCTCAGCCCGGACTGGGCTCCTGTAGGCAACCGGGGATAGCAAGTACCTTAGTCGAGCGGACGGTTATCCCAGCTCACAAAGAAGTACTCGGAAATCACGTCTCCACCCCGGGTGGTCCGAGTGCGTTCCTCGACCGTGAAGGACACATTTGTCCCGAGCGTCAGATTCAGTCCGATCAGCTGGCCTAGTAACTCCAGTGTGACTTTGCGATCTATCCGGTTGAGGAGTCCGCGAGCCGTCGCTGGTAGTGGCTGCGGCGAGCACCGGCCTGGTAGCGTCTGCGCCAGTTTGACCAGTGCAGCAGCCTGCGCGGGGATGCGTTCGCCGGGATCAGTAGAGCGCCGAGCAGGTGGCGGATCTCCGGGACGGTCAGGTCGATCGGGTCGGTGCTGCGGGCGGGCCGGTTCGGATCGGCGGTCCTGGTCGGCGTCGCGTCGGCGGCGATGGCGGCCAGGAAGGCCAGCGCGAGCATGGCCAGGGTGATGCGGCTCCAGTGCCGGACCTGGTAGTGGTCCAGTCCGACCTGGCCTTTCGCGGCCTGGAAGCACTCCTCGATGCACCACCTGGTCCCGGCCACCCGGACCAGTTCGGACAGCGGCACTCGCCTCGGGGACCAGCACAGGTAGAAGGCGAGCTCGTCACTGCTCGGGTTGCGGCGGATCAGCAGGTGCCGGTGGCCGTCGGCCCCGATCTCGATCCAGGCCCAGTCGTAGTAGCGCGGCCCGCTCGCCCCGGCGCCGGCGCTTTGCGGGTGCCAGGCTGATGCGGGTAGGCGGTCGGCCACGGCATCCGTGCGGGCGGCGGTGCGGCCCTGGTTGATCTGCACCCGCGTGCTGCAGGCGACGGCCAGGACGTAGCCGATGCCACGGGACTCAAACAAAGCGCGCAAACTCGGGTCTTGACCGTAGGCCTCGTCACCGGTCGCCCACGAGGCGCCGATCCCGGCGTCCAGCGCCGCCGCGATCATCTGCCCAGCCAGCGTCGGCTTGGTCGCGAACTCCACTTCGGGCACTCCTGCCCGGCTTCGGCGCTCGGTGTCCTGGCACCACGAGGCGTCGGGCAGGTAGAGCCGACGGTCGATCAACGCCCGTCCTCTGCGAGAGGCATAGGCAAGGAAGACACGATCTGAGTGTTCTCGATCCGGCCTGCGGTGCCGGTGTACTGCCGCTGCACGCCCGCTGAGCCGGTGCCCTTCTTCAGGAGTTGGGTCGGGGACGGGACGCCGTGCACCGTTTCGGGTGTCGGTTTTCCCGTCCCCGCCCGCCGAACCGGACGTGCCCGTTGGCCGAGCATCCGGCTCTCCACGTGATCCGGTGGATCAGGCGAGGTATTCGCTGACCTGGCCGACGAACGCCGCATCGTCGTGGCTGGTCCGGCGGAAGCGTGCTCCGTCCGGGTTGACCTCGTCGATGTTGTAGGGCGTGCTGATCTGCGCTCCGCGATAGCGGTGGCGTTCGACCCGCATCTTCGCCGGGCTGTAGAGGACGATCCCGCCCTCGGTGATGCAGTCGGCTCCAAAGAACAGCCGCCGCAGCTTCTTCCAGGTCAGACGGGGGTGCTTGCGACGTATCCAGAGGATCATCCTCCACCACGCGTAGTGGCCGGGGTAGGAGAACGTCTTCTTCGATGCGCCGTAGCGGAAGTAGGCCGCCCAGCCCCGCAGGACCGGGTTGACCGTCCGCAGCACCGCCTCCAACGAGAGCAGGGTCGTGCCCCGCTCCGTCAGTTTCTTGATCTTGTGCATCACCGATGCCAGGGCTGGCTTGGACGGGATGGTGAGCACGACGCGGCGACCGTCGCCCCGGGTCTTCGCCTGGATGTGGAAGCCGAGGAAGACGAAGCCGTCGTCTATGTGGGTGATGTGGGTCTTCTCCTCCGAGAGGGTCATCTTCAGCCTGTCGGCCAACAGCATGCCGATCTCCGTCTTGATCGCTTCCGCGTCCTCCCTCGTGCCGTGCACGAGCACGACGAAGTCATCCGCGTATCGGACCATCCGGAAGTTCGGCAGTCCCCTTCGACGTCGGTGTTGCCGACACCAGGCCGGGGACATCTCCTCGTCCCAGATCCGGGCGACGTGCCGGTCCAGGACGGAGAGGTAGATGTTGGCCAGCAGCGGGGAGGCGACCCCGCCCTGCGGAGTCCCGGTGAGGGTCTCCGCGAGCCCACCGTGCAGTTCGACAACCCCGGCCCGCAGGAATGCGCTGACCAGTCGCAGGACCTTGCGCTCCTTGATGCGCTCGGCCACCAGGTCCATCAGGACGTGGTGATCGACGTTGTCGAAGCAGGCCTTGATGTCGCCCTCGATGACCCATTCGTAGTTCGACGGCCTGCTGGTGAGATGGTGGATCTCGGCGATGGCATCCTGGGCCCGACGTCCTGGCCGATACCCGTAGCTGGACGGGTAGAAATCGGCCTCGAAGATCGGTTCCAGGACCAGCTTGAGCGCCATCTGCGCGACCCGGTCGCGCAGGGTCGGAATCCCCAGATAACGGGCCTTGCCGTTCTTCTTGGGGATCACCGCCTGCTTGACTGGCAGCGCTTGGAACGTCCCGTCCCTGAGCGAGGAGCGGAGCTCCTCCAGGAACGGGATCACTCCCAGGCGTTCCTCGATGTGGTAGCGGGTGACCGCGTCCACGCCCGCTGTCCTGGCACCCCGGTTGCCGGACACCCGCTCCCAGGCCACCAACAGCGTGGCCCGGTCGCAGATCAAGTTGAATACGTCAGCGAACCGGCGGTCCGGATCGCTCCTTGCCCATCGGTGCAGCTTGAGTTGATGATCGAGTACCCGCCGCTCGGCCGCGAAGATGCTCGGCCAAACTTGCGGCGGCGCGTCGTTGTTCAACAACGTCCCTCCCCGACAGCACTCCTGCTGCCATCACGCTGTCGCCCTTCCCTGCGGACGGCTTTCCCGTCCTCGGAGTACTACGGCGACTCCGCCACGACCCAGCATCATCGGCAAGCGTCGCGCCTGCCCGCCGCCCGGCCGGCTGCCGGGCGGGGAGGGCGATGCCAAGTCGCTTCCCACGTTCACTGAGGATCTCTGAAACGGCTTCGGTGCCCAGCTCTACCCCGGCGGCATCGCCACGGACCGCACATCGCAGTCTTGGTCCGGACCTCCCGGCGCCCACGGGATAGAGGCGACGAGAGAGGAGAGGCCACCGGATAGAGCACTCTCCAGCACCGCGGCGCGGCCCATCCACCAGGTTCGGCAGGCCGCTGACGACTCACGGGGCTTCAACCACTGGTTCAGTTTCCTTACACCCATTCCGTCTTCGCTTGCGGGCACGGACCGTCTGGTGGTCTCGATCCGCCCCTACGTTGTCGAGACTGCTTCCGGCCTCGCCCCCGACCTGGGGTCCAGCCTGTCTCCAGCTTCAACCGGTCACTGCGATGACCAGCGGTGGGCTCCCCTCCACTCGATCCTCAGCGCCTCGTGGCGCACACCCGGTCTCGTCCACGATCAGGACGCCGTCGTCGGCGCCGAGGTGTTCGAGGACGTAGGCCCGGATGTCGTCGCGGACCGCGTCGGCGTCCCAGCAGGTACTTCGTAGCAGCCGCTGCATCGGCCCGGGGCGGGCGTCACCGGCCTGCTCGGCCAGCCGCCAGCAGTTCTTTCGCTCCACGCCGGACAGCAGGGCGAGCACGAACGCGCGGGTAGTCGCCCGCGGTTCCACCCGCCGGAACCGGCCCGCGATCCGGGCCATGGCCTGGTCGAACATCTCCCGCCAGCGGGCGGTATCTATGCTGTGACTCGCGGCCACCGCACGATCTTCAGGAGTCCACACAACCCCCGATGATCACGCGGTGGCCGTTCCGCTTCCCGCGCGGGTCCCAGCAGAATCGCGAAGCCAGCCTGGGGCATCAGGCCGACGGCACGACCGGATCGGGGCCGCCCCACCCGAGAATCTCGCGCTCAGGATCCCGCAGATGCTCCCAGACGCGGATCCCCAGAGCCTGCAACACCTCGCTGCGTCGGCTCGTGGTGAGCTCGTCGAGGAACTCCCGGCAGCGCGCCAGAAGGTCGCGACTGGTTTCCGGCGAGTCCAGAGCCGGCCGGAGAACATCCCAGTAGAACGCTTCGGACAGAACCGTGTAGAGGCCGAGGGGTCGTGGGCTGCGGCCCAGTTCCTTTGCGGATTCACGCTCGGCCGAGTCCAGCTGTTCCAGGAGCACTCGCGCCTCTGGAACGTGGGCTTCGAGCGAGGCTCTGACGAGATTGTCATCCGTGAGGTGGGGCACCGGTCTCCTCTTTGCGTGACAGACTGCTCGACAGGACGCCACGAGAGTACGCAGTTGCCGGATCCCGTCGGGCCGTGACCCGATGCAGGCACCACCGCCGACGACTTGCTGACCGCCCAGTCGGATAGATCACAAAGTCACACTGGAGTACTAGCGGCGGGAGCTGCGGCGCGCGGGCGGGGCTATCCGGGCCGGCTTCCCGACCGGCGCCTTCTCCAGGTCGTCGAGCTGGGCGACGATCGTGGCACGCAGGTCGCCGTAGTCCTGGACAACAGCCTGACCGTCACCGCCCTGCCCGAACTCCGCCAGGCCCAACGCGACCACCAGCGCCTGATCCGCCACCCGGACGCCGCCAACGCCACCATATGGGCCAAGGCCATCACCACCCGCTGGTACGACCAGCAGAGCGTCCTCGCCACCCGCTGGCAGCACCGGCTCCGGTAAGCCCGCCGACGGGCCCCACGTCGTCGGCCACGCCCGGTGCCCACCCGACGGGCGCCTTGCAGATGATGAGCTCGCGCCGCCCGCCCGCACCCTCGCCATGAGACGTCGGCTCCGCCGGCCGACAGGGACGGGTCAGCGCAGGAGGCGCCGGTTCCCGGCCGAGCGAACCGCGAGATAGACCACATCGGCGATGAGCAGCAGGACACCGATGGCGAGCAGGAAGAGGACTCCGTCGGCGACAACGCCGATGATGCCGAGCACGATTGCGACAACAGCGATCAGGAGGAAGAGGACCATCGCACGCCTCCTTCACGGGGCGAAGATGTTCAGCGGCGGGCGAGCTGGCGCTCCCCGGCGGCGCCCGACTGGTAGGTCAGGCCGTAGTGCCGGAAGATCGCTTCCTCGTCCTCGGCGGGCAGGACGTCGTCGGTGCCGATGGCCGGGCAGTCCTTGATCAGCGGCTTGTCGTAGACGACCTTGGTGCGCCACTCGCGGATGTCGCCTACCTCGATCACCGTGACTCCCTTCCCACGGCCCGCACCCGCGGGCACCGCCCACAGGACCGACCCGGATGGCCGCCCCGCCTGCACCCCCGCCCCTTTCAGCGTGCCTCCGTCCGCGCCCGGACACCAGTACCCGCGCCCGTTCAAGCCGAGCCCGTCCCCCAGCCAGTGCGCGAACCGCGCGCCGACTCGGCCGCCGACAGCACGATCAACAGCGGCACCAGGGTCAGCGACCCGAGAGCCGCGAACCCCGACGACCGCTGCGGCAGGGCCAGATCACCGCCCCGCCTGCCCCGCCCGACCACACCGCGCAACCACCCGAACCAGGACGGACGGCCCGCACCACCGGAAGACTTCATCGGCATGCACCACCACTGTCGGCCCATGCCCGCCCCCGGCGCGCACCTCGCACCTCGGGCCTGCGGCGTGGCGTGCAGCGATGGGGCCGTGGACTATGCCAATCAAGATCGTTTTCGGCATGTCGCTTGCCGGGTCTGCGCTCCTTGCGTAAATGTTCTTCTGCGCCGAGCGATCGGGAGGGCCCGCTGTGGGGCGGGACCATCCGCTGCCCGTTGTCATCGCGGGCTGGATCCGCGTCGGCGCCGCGGCCTGTCGACGGCCGCGGCGAATGGGGGCAGCAAGGCACGCTGCCCCCATTCGGGCCGGAGCACACCGAGCCCGAGCCGAGAGGGCGCTTGGCCGTCCCGCTGCGAGGCGTGTGCGCTGGCGTGCCCCGAGTGTGCACCGCCGACCCAGGGTCGCGCATTGCGCGTACGCCGTAAGCCGCCGATGGCGGCGTCGAGCATCCTGGCGTGTGGGCGCCATGCCGTTCGACGGAGCCCAGCTTTTCCCGCCCGGCCGCTTCCCCGTCTCCCCGCCACGCCCCACGCGTGCCGTTCGTAACCAAACGGTTACATTGCGGGCCACCTGGACGGGCGGCTGGGGCGCTTGGGCTGGATGTGCGAATTCAGCGACTGGTCGAGGGTGCATTCGGGGCGGATTTCCCCTGGTGCACGGGCTGCGCGAAGCGGTCCGGCGTGGGCCGTCCGGGGGATGCGGCCGACCCGGGCCGCGCACGGGCTGCAGGTCTGCGCCGTGACGCTCTCCGGGCAGATCGGGGGAACTTTGTCGTGTCTATGAGTGGCGATGCCTGGTTGCCGTGCCAACCTGCTGGGGACCCGGCTCCACGGTCGGCACGTGTTCTCGTCGATCCCCGCACGGGGCCACCCGCGCCCCTTGCCGTCGAGCCTGGCTTCGCTAGTCGGGCCATCGCGCCACTCGCCGATTTCAGCAGAGAGGGTGACGGAAGCAGGAGTCTCCTATTCAAGATCGCTCCAACAGCATGACTGACCGCCGATCGGGGCGAGCGATTCCGACGTCGATTAGTTGTGCGGCAAAAGAGAATCCCCCTGCATTCTGCAGGGGACATCGCGAACTGATCGCCTTATCTTGCCGTGCCTTGGCAAGGGGCGAGCAACCGCCGTATTTCCCCACAGAGATAGGGCTTTAGAGGACGTTAAGTCCGTTTCTGGATGATCTGGTGTCGCCCGTTCGTGGGTACGGAGGCATTCAGACCGACTCGCATGTCGTGTGCATGATGGGG
>NZ_JBSGXP010000196.1:0-13448 GCF_053610105.1 Kitasatospora sp. NPDC054939
GCTCCACCTCGCCTACGAGCGCCTGGTCAACGCCATCCACAACGAGGACACGGTCGCCGGGGGGGAGGGATCAGCCCTGGGGGTGGTGGGCCGGGATCGGCGGGAGCTCGCCGGTGGTCTCGTACTCGCTCAGCATGGTGATCCGGCGGGTGTGCCGCTCGTCGCCGCTGTAGGGGGTGTTGAGGAAGATCTCGACGAACTTGGTGGACTCGTCGAGGGTGTGCATCCGGCCGCCGACGGAGATCACGTTGGCGTTGTTGTGCTCGCGGCCGAGCGCGGCGGTCTGCTCGCTCCAGGCCAGCGCGCAGCGCACGCCCTTGACCTTGTTGGCGGCGATCGCCTCGCCGTTGCCCGAGCCGCCGATGACGACGCCCAGCGCCTCCGGGTCGGCGGCGGTGCGCTCGGCGGCCCGCAGGCAGAACGGCGGGTAGTCGTCGAGGGCGTCGTAGATGTGCGGCCCGCAGTCGACCGGCTCGTGGCCGGCCTCCTTCAGCCACTCCACGAGGTGGTTCTTCAGTTCGTATCCGGCATGGTCGGAGCCCAGGTACACGCGCATGGCAGCAGTGTGGCATGCGCGCGGACCCGGGCTCCGCAGCGGGGCCCGCCGGCGCCCCGGGGCGTCGGCGGCGGGGTGTCAGCGCCGGCCGGCGAGCTTCCAGACCAGCGGCAGGGCGCCGGCGGCGAGGGCGGCCTTGAGGGCGTCGCCGACCAGGAACGGGTAGAGGCCGAGTTCGGCGGCCCGGGCGAGCGTGACGTCCAGCGCGAGCGCCAGGTAGGGGACGCCGACCGCGTAGATCGCGAGGCTGCCGAGGACCATCGCGGCGGCGGTGTGCAGCGGGCTGCGGTCGGCGCCGCGGCGGGCCAGCGCGCCGGTGAGGCCGGCGGCGAGGACGAAGCCGATGACGTAGCCGAGCGAGGGGATCGTCCAGCCGGAGGCGCCCTCGGTGAACCAGGGCAGGCCCGCCATGCCGGCCAGCAGGTAGAGGGCGAGCGAGGCGATGCCGCGGCGGGCGCCCAGGGTGGTGCCGACCAGCAGCGCGGCGAAGGTCTGCCCGGTGACCGGCACCGGGGAGCCGGGGACGTTCACCGACAGCTGCGCGGCCAGCCCGGTGAACACGGCACCGCCGGCGACCAGGGCGAGGTCGCGGGCCTGGGCGCCGAGCCGGGTGGACGCCGCGGGCAGCAGGTCGGCGAGGACGGCGCGGGCCGCGGTGGGGGTGCTGGCTGTCGCCATCGGTTTCTCCACTTCCGGATGGTCAATAGGGTGAACGACTGCCAACCTACGCACCGGACGGCCGGATCGCCGCCGCGGAACCGGACAAACCCCCGGAGCCCGATCTTGTCGGATTCGCCCCACGCGAATCCTTCCAATCGGTGCGGATCCGGTCACTTTGGGTCATCGACCGGTCCGCATCGTGGGCCGCGGAGCGAACGTGTTGGCATGGACAGCGGCGTGCCCGGATATTGGGCGACCTACCCCGATATCCGAACGCGGGATATCCGTACAGTCTGGAACGAAACGTGGCCCGTACCTCCGCGCCCCCGGCGCCCGGGACGACCTCCGCCCCTCCGGCCGACGGTCAGCAGCTGTCGCACGGCCTCAAGCAGCGCCACCTGTCGATGATCGCCCTCGGCGGCGTCATCGGCGCCGGCCTGTTCGTCGGCTCCGGCGCGGGCATCGCCGCCGCCGGACCGGCCATCGTCCTGGCCTTCGTGCTGTCCGGCCTGCTGGTCATGCTGATCATGCGGATGCTCGGCGAGATGTCGGCGGCCCGCCCCGCCTCCGGCTCGTTCTCGGTGCACGCCGAGAAGGAGATCGGGCCGTGGGCCGGGATCACCGCCGGCTGGATGTACTGGGTGATGCTCTGCTGCGGCGTCGCCGCCGAGGCCACCGCCGCCGGGAAGATCATGCACGGCTGGGTCCCCGGCGTCTCCGCCTGGGTCTGGGTCGGCCTCTTCATGGTCTTCTTCTGCGCCAGCAACCTCACCGCCGTGAAGAACTTCGGCGAGTTCGAGTTCTGGTTCGCCGCCGTGAAGGTCGCCGCGATCATCGCCTTCCTGGTGCTCGGCACCCTCGGCGTGGCCGGCGTGCTCGGCGACGGCGCCCCCGGCACCGCCAACCTGACCGGCGAGGGCGGCTTCCTGCCCAACGGCACCAGCGGCCTCATCGTCGGCCTGCTCGCCTCGGTGTTCGCGTACGGCGGCCTGGAGACCGTCACCATCGCCGCCGCCGAGTCGGACGACCCGAAGAAGAACGTCGCCAACGCGGTGCGCACCGCGGTCTGGCGGATCGCGATCTTCTACATCGGCTCGATGGCGCTGGTCGTCACCCTGGTGTCCTGGAAGGACCCGTCGGTCGTCGAGAACGGCCCGTACGTCACCGTGCTCCAGCACCTGGGCGTGCCCGGCGCCGGCACCATCATGGAGGCCGTGGTGCTGATCGCCCTGCTCTCCGCGATGAACGCCAACATCTACGGCTCCTCCCGGATGGCGTACTCGCTGGTCTCCCGCGGCCAGGGTCCGAAGGCGCTCGCCAAGGTCTCCGGCGGCGTGCCGCGGATGGCCGTGATCGCCTCCTGCCTGTTCGGCTTCGGCGCGGTGCTGGCCTCCAAGTTCTGGCCCGACACCGTCTTCACCTGGCTGATGAACACCACCGGTGTCGCCATCCTGGTGGTCTGGCTGTTCATCTGCATCGTCCAGCTGAAGATGCGCCGCCGCCTGGACCGCGAGGCCCCCGAGCTGCTGACCGTCCGGATGTGGGGCTTCCCGTACCTGACGTACGTCGCGATGGCCGCCGTCGTCGCGATCCTCGGCCTGATGACCACCACCGAGGGCAACCGGCAGCAGCTGTACGCCGCCGGGGTGCTCGTCGCGGTGCTGATCACCGCGGGGCTGCTCAAGCAGCGCAGGGACGCCGCCGCCCTCACCCGGTAGCGCCCGCGCACGGAACGGGCCCGGTACCTCCCCTGGTACCGGGCCCGTTCCGTGCGTCCGGAGGACGCGGGGGTGCGCTCACTCGAAGGAGGGGCCGGCCGTCCGGGTGCGCTTGATCTCGTAGAAGCCGGGGGTGCCGGCGACCAGCAGGGTGCCGTCCCACAGCCGGGCGGCGGCCTCGCCGCGCGGGGTCGGGGTGACCACCGGGCCGAAGAACGCGACGCGCTCGCCGTCCGCGCCCTCCACCGCGATCACCGGGGTACCGACGTCCTCGCCGACCAGGGTGATGCCCTCCTTGTGCGAGGCGCGCAGGGCCTCGTCGTACGCGTCGGTGTCGGCGGCGTCCGCCAGCTCGGCCGGCAGGCCCGCGGCGACCAGGGCCGCCTCGATGGTCTCGCGGGTCCGCGGCAGCGCCTCGTTGTGGAAGCGCGTGCCCAGCTCGGTGTACAGGCGGCCGAGCACCTCGTCGCCGTGCTGCTGGGCGGCGGCGATGCAGATGCGGACCGGGCCCCAGGCGCTGTCCAGCAGCTCGCGGTAGTTCTGCGGGAGGTCGCGGTGCTCGTTCAGCACCGAGAGGCTCATCACGTGCCAGTTCACGTCGACCGGGCGCAGCTGCTGGACCTCGATCAGCCAGCGGGAGGTCATCCACGCCCACGGGCAGGCCGGGTCGAACCAGAAGTCGGCGGTCTTGCGCTCAGCGGCAGTCGTCACGGCTGTCGTCCTTCTCAGGCGTCGGAACTGGACGGGATCGGGGGCGGCCTCGCACCGCGCACCCGGGGCGCGCCCCCGGCGCACCCTCCCACGGGACCAACACCCGCTCGCCGCCGGTGATTCCGGCCGTACGCACCGTTTTGTGCAATGGTACCGGCGCAGGGGCCGTGAAAGGATGCCTCCCGGTGCACTGACCAACACACCGCACAACCGCAATCCGCACCACCGTGCGAGCCGGACAAAGGAGTACCGCCGTGCCGGGCAAGAACCTGAGCCGCGACGAAGCCCAGCAGCGGGCCAGCATCCTGACCGTGGACCGCTACGAGGTCCGGCTGGACCTGACCTCCGCCCCCGACCCGGCGGCCGGCACCTTCCGCTCCACCACCACCGTCGCGTTCCGCTGCGAGCGCCCCGGCTCCGCGACCTTCGTCGACCTGCTCGCCCCGGCCGTGCGCGCGGTCACCCTCAACGGCCGGGCACTCGACCCCGCCACCGCCTTCGACGGCGCCCGCGTCCACCTCGACGACCTGGCCGCCGAGAACCTCCTCACCGTGGACGCCGACTGCGCCTACAGCCGCACCGGCGAGGGCCTGCACCGCTTCACCGACCCGGTGGACGGCGAGACCTACCTGTACACCCACTACGAGCCCGCCGACGCCCGCCGGGTCTTCGCCACCTTCGAACAGCCCGACCTGAAGGCGCCGTTCACCTTCACCGTCACCGCGCCCGCCGACTGGGACGTCCGCTCCAACGCGGCCCACGACCGGGTCACCGCCGAAGGTACCGCCCGCACCTGGGAGTTCGCCGCCACCCGGCCGATCTCCACCTACCTCACCGCCGTCGTCGCCGGCCCGTACCACGTGGTCACCGACCACTACAGCCGCACCCTCGGCGACGGCACCGCGCTGGAGATCCCGCTCGCCGCGCTCTGCCGCAAGTCCCTCGCCCGCTACTTCGACGCCGACGAGATCCTCGGTGTCACCAAGCTCGGCCTGGACTTCTTCCACGAGACCTTCGACTACCCGTACCCCTTCGGCAAGTACGACCAGGCGTTCGTCCCCGAGTACAACATCGGCGCCATGGAGAACCCCGGCTGCGTGACCTTCCGCGAGGAGTTCGTCTTCCGCTCGCGGGTCACCGAGGCCGCGTACGAGGGCCGCGCCAACGTCGTGCTGCACGAGATGGCGCACATGTGGTTCGGCGACCTGGTCACCATGAAGTGGTGGGACGACCTCTGGCTCAAGGAGTCCTTCGCCGACTTCATGGGCTCCTACGCCCTCATCGGCGCCGGCACCCGCTACTCCTCCGCCTGGACCACCTTCGCCAACCAGCGCAAGGCGTGGGCCTACCGGCAGGACCAGTTCCCCACCACCCACCCGATCACCGCGGACATCCGCGACCTGGAGGACGCCAAGCTCAACTTCGACGGCATCACCTACGCCAAGGGCGCCTCGGTGCTCAAGCAGCTGATGGCGTACGCCGGGGCCGACGCCTTCTTCGAGGGCGCCCGCCGCTACTTCAAGCGCCACGCCTTCGGCAACACCGTCCTCGGCGACCTGCTGGACATCCTGGAGGAGACCAGCGGGCGCGACCTCAAGTCCTGGGCCGCCGCCTGGCTGCAGACCGCCGGCGTCAACTCCCTGACCCCGCAGGTCACCGTCGACGCCGAGGGCCGCATCACCGAGCTCGCCGTGCTGCAGGACGGCGAGCCGGCCCGCCCGCACCGCATCGCCGTCGGCCTCTACGACCGCGACGCCGACGGCGCGCTGGTGCGCACCGACCGGATCGAGCTCGACCTCACCGGCAACCGCACCGTCGTCCCGGCCGCCGCCGGCCGCCCGCGGCCCGCCCTGGTGCTGCTCAACGACGACGACCTCACCTACTGCAAGATCCGCTTCGACGGGGAGTCCCTGGAGACCCTGCGCTCGGGCCTCGGCGACATCCGCGACGACCTCGCGCGCGCCCTGGCCTGGTCCGCCCTGTGGAACCTCACCCGCGACGGCCTGATGCCCGCCCGCGACTACATCGCCCTGGTGCTGCGCTTCGGCGGACAGGAGAGCGACATCGGCGTCCTGCAGTCGCTGCACCAGCAGTCCAAGACCGCCGTCGACCTGTACGCCGACCCGGCCTGGCGCGGCGAGGGCGGCCGGCTGCTCGCCGACGGCGCCCTGCGCGAACTGCGCGAGGCCGCGCCCGGCGGCGACCACCAGCTCGCCTGGGCCCGCTTCCTCGCCCAGACCGCCAACGGCGCCGAGCACCTGCGCCTGGTCCGCGGCCTGCTCGCCGGCAGCGCCCGGATCGACGGCCTGGACGTCGACCAGGAGCTGCGCTGGTCGCTCTGGCTGGCCCTGTCCGCCGCCGGACAGGCCACCGACGAGGAGCTCGCCGCCGAACTGGAGGCCGACAACACCGCCAGCGGCAAGCGCCAGTACACCCAGGCCCTCGCCGCCCGGCCCACCCCCGAGGCCAAGGCCGCGGCCTGGTCCGCCGTCGTCGACTCCGACGAACTGCCCAACGCCCTGGTCGAGGCGAACATCGCGGGCTTCGCGCTGCCCGCGCACCGCGACCTCACCGCGCTCTACGCCGCGCCCTACTTCAAGCTGCTGGAGCGCGTCTGGTCCGAGCGCACCATCGAGATCGCGATGCGCATCGTCGGCGGCTTCTTCCCCGGCGCGCAGACCTCCGAGCAGACCCTCGCCGAGGCCGACGCCTGGCTGGACGGCCACCCGGACGCCGCACCCGCGCTGCGCCGGCTGGTGCTGGAGCGCCGCGACGACCTGGCCCGCGCCCTGCGCGCCCAGGCCTGCGACCGCCTCGCCTGACCTCTCCGCCGTACGCCCCGGCGCGCCCGCCGGCGCGCACCGGACGGGCCCGCCGCCGTACCGCACGGCGGCGGGCCCGTCCCGTTCCTGCGGCCTCAGCCGCGCTGCAGGCCCCGGTGCAGGGCGTCGATGCCGCTGCCGCGGGCGTCGTCGCCGTCCAGCGACCAGACCATCACGCCGCCCAGGTCGTTCCACCGGGCGTAGCGGGCCTTCCGGTCGAGCACCTCGGCGGTGTCGTAGCTGTAGAAGGTGCTGCCGTCGTACTTCCAGCTCGCGCCGTGGGCGCGGTCCACGTACACCGTGCCGGGCAGCGCGTTGACCTCCTTGTAGGAGAGGTCCGCGGTGGCCGCCGCGGCCGGCTGGTACAGGCCGCCGCGCTGCCCGGCCGGCACGCCGGTCCAGCCGTGGGCGTAGAACGGCACGCCCAGCACGGTCTTGGCGGCCGGCAGGCCGTGGCCCGTGTAGTACGCGACCGCCTTGTCGGCGCTGCGCTGGCGCGGGTCCGCGTCGGTCGGGTCGGAGTACAGGTTGGCGTGGTGGTTGGCCGGGCCCTTGCCCTCCCACGGCCCGTGCAGGTCGTAGGTCATCAGGTTGAGGAAGTCGACCGACCGGGCCAGCCGGGGCAGTTCCAGCCGGCCGGCCACCGTCTCGTTGGCGGCGACGGCCGCGGTGAGCAGGTAGTGCGGGCCCCGGCGGCCGGACAGGGCGTCGAGCTGGCGGCGGAACTCGGCCATCAGCAGGGTGAAGTTGCGCCCGTCCTCGGGGCGGACGACGTTGCCGGCGTCACCGCCGCCGCCCGGGTACTCCCAGTCGACGTCGATGCCGTCGAACACCCCGGCCGCGGCGCCCCGGCCGCCCTCCGCGGTGCCGAGCACCGGCAGGTCGCCCTTGATGTAGAGGTCGAGGCAGGAGGAGACGAACTTCCGGCGGGCCTCCTCGGTGGCGGCGGCGTCCGAGAAGTACCTGGACCAGCTCCAGCCGCCCAGCGAGACGACCACCTTCAGCTGCGGGTTCTTCGCCTTGAGCTTGCGCAGCTGGTTGAAGTGGCCCTTGAGCCGCTGGCCGGGGGCGTCGGCCCTGCCGTCCACCGACTCGGCGGCGGAGAAGGCGCGCTGGTAGTCGTTGCGGGCGTCGCCCTGGCCCGGCTCATTGCTCTCGAAGCAGGTCCCGTCGGCGGAGACGTTGCCGAAGGCGTAGTTGATGACGGTGAGCTTCCCGGCCTGGCCGGAGTCCTGCACCCGCTTGGCCGAGCTGTCGGCGCCCCACTGGGTGAAGTAGCCGACGCGCTCCCCCTTCAGCCGGGGACCGCGGTCGTGGGCCTGGGCCGTGGGGGCGGCGATCACGGAAGCCACCGTGACGGCGGCGAGGAGGGCAGCGGTTCGACTGATCATGCGCATACGAGAAGACCTGCGGCTTTCTCTGAGTCAGCGTCAAGTGGTCTGGACCAAGCTGACATAGAGGTTTAGTCCATTCGCGGCGCAACGGCAAGGGGCCGGGCACGAATGGTGCACAGTGCAGAACGCGGGCGCGGTGCGGCGGGGCGGGAACACGGCAGAGGCCGGACCGCGCGAACGCGGTCCCGCCTCAGGCGGGTCGGGCGGGTGGGGCCGCCGATACGGCGGCGCAGCCCCGCCTGCAGGATGCCGCCGTTGCGGTAGTAGTCCGCCTCACCGGGGGTGTCGATGCGCACGACCGCGTCGAACTCGATGTCGCCGGCCTTGACCTTGACGGTCGCGGGGGTGCGGCCCTCGTTGAGCTCGGTCACGCCGGTGATGGAGAAGGTCTCCTCGCCGGTCAGGCCGAGGGAGTCGGCGTTCTGGCCCTCGGGGAACTGCAGCGGCAGGACGCCCATGCCGATCAGGTTGGAGCGGTGGATGCGCTCGTAGGACTCGGCGACGACGGCCTTCACGCCCAGCAGCGCGGTGCCCTTGGCGGCCCAGTCGCGGGACGAGCCGGAGCCGTACTCCTTGCCGGCCAGGACGACCAGCGGGATGCCGGCGGCCTGGTAGTTCTGCGAGGCGTCGTAGATGAACGACACCGGCGCGTCGGCCTGGGTGAAGTCGCGGGTGTAGCCGCCCTCGGTGCCCGGCGCGATCTGGTTGCGCAGGCGGATGTTGGCGAAGGTCCCGCGGATCATCACCTCGTGGTTGCCGCGGCGCGAGCCGTACGAGTTGAAGTCGCGCTTCTCCACCCCGTTGGCGGTCAGGTACTGCGCCGCCGGCGTGCCGGGCTTGATGTTGCCGGCCGGGGAGATGTGGTCGGTGGTGACCGAGTCGCCCAGCTTGGCCAGGACACGGGCGCCGGCGATGTCGGTCACCGGGCTCGGGGTCTTGGCCATGCCCTCGAAGTACGGGGGCTTGCGGACGTAGGTCGACTCGGCGTCCCACTCGAAGGTGTTGCCGGTCGGGACCGGGAGCGACTGCCAGCGGTGGTCGCCGGCGAAGACGTCCTGGTAGCCCTTGTCGAACATGGCCTCGTCGATGGAGCCGGCGACGACGGCGGCGACCTCCTGCTCGGACGGCCAGATGTCGGCGAGGAACACGTCGTTGCCGTCCGCGTCCTGGCCCAGGGCGTCACGGGTGATGTCGACGTTCATGTTGCCGGCGAGGGCGTAGGCGACCACCAGCGGCGGGGAGGCCAGGTAGTTCATCTTGACGTCGGGGTTGATCCGGCCCTCGAAGTTGCGGTTGCCGGAGAGCACCGAGACGACCGCGAGGTCGGACTCGTTGACGGCGGCCGAGACCTCCTCGGGCAGCGGGCCCGAGTTGCCGATGCAGGTGACGCAGCCGTAGCCGACCAGGTTGAAGCCCAGCTTCTCCATGTACGGGAGCAGGCCGGCCTTCTCGTAGTAGTCCATGACGACCTTGGAGCCGGGCGCCAGGGTGGTCTTGACCCAGGGCTTGACGTGCAGGCCCTTCTCCACGGCCTTCTTCGCCAGCAGGGCGGCGCCCAGCATGACGGAGGGGTTGGAGGTGTTGGTGCAGGAGGTGATCGAGGCGATCACGACCGCGCCGTTGTCGATCTCGTAGGACGAGCCGTCGGGGGCGGTGACGGCGGTCGGCTTGGACGCCTCGGCGGAGTACGTCGGCAGCGCCTCGGCGAACTTCTCGGCGGCCTCGGCCAGGATCACGCGGTCCTGCGGGCGCTTCGGGCCGGAGATCGACGGGACGACGGTGGAGACGTCCAGCTCCAGGTACTCGGAGTAGACCGGCTCGACCGACGGGTCGTGCCAGAGGCCCTGCTCCTTGGCGTACGCCTCGACCAGGGCGAGCTGCTGCTCGTCGCGGCCGGTGAGCTTCAGGTAGGTGATGGTCTCGGCGTCGATCGGGAAGATCGCACAGGTCGAGCCGAACTCCGGCGACATGTTGCCGATGGTGGCGCGGTTGGCCAGCGGGATCGCGGTGACGCCCTCGCCGTAGAACTCGACGAACTTGCCGACCACACCGTGCTTGCGCAGCATCTCGGTGATGGTGAGCACCAGGTCGGTGGCGGTGGTGCCGGCCGGCAGCTGGCCGTTGAGCTTGAAGCCGACCACGCGCGGGATCAGCATGGAGACCGGCTGGCCGAGCATCGCGGCCTCGGCCTCGATGCCGCCGACGCCCCAGCCCAGCACGCCCAGGCCGTTGACCATGGTGGTGTGCGAGTCGGTGCCGACGCAGGTGTCGGGGTACGCCTGGCCGCCCCGGACCATGACGGTGCGGGCCAGGTGCTCGATGTTCACCTGGTGCACGATGCCGGTGCCGGGCGGGACGACCTTGAACTCGTCGAAGGCGGTCTGGCCCCAGCGCAGGAACTGGTAGCGCTCCTTGTTGCGGCCGTACTCGATCTCGACGTTCTGGACGAAGGCGTCCGGGGTGCCGAACTTGTCGGCGATGACGGAGTGGTCGATGACCAGCTCGGCCGGCGCCAGCGGGTTGATCTTGGCCGGGTCGCCGCCCAGCTCCTTGACGGCCTCGCGCATGGTGGCGAGGTCGACGACGCACGGCACACCGGTGAAGTCCTGCATGATCACGCGGGCGGGCGTGAACTGGATCTCCTGGCTCGGCTGGGCGTCGGCGTCCCAGTTGCCGAGGGCGCGGATGTGGTCGGCGGTGATGTTCGCGCCGTCCTCCGTGCGGAGCAGGTTCTCCAGCAGCACCTTGAGGCTGTACGGCAGCCGCTCGGAACCCTCGACGGCGGAGAGCTTGAAGATCTCGTACGACTCGTCGCCCACCTGCAGCGAGCTGCGGGCGTCGAAGCTGTTCGCGGACACGACTGACTCCTTCTAGGTGCTTCGTGCGGTATCCGGCCGCCACGGTGGTAAGGTGAGCCTTACTAAGGTTCACCTTGCCCGCATCGCCGGCGAGCGCCTCTCGGCAAGTATCTTGATGTCGAGATATATCGTAGTGAGCAGTTATCTCGATGTCGAGATAAACCATAGTGCATGCCCGCCCGTTCACCACCTCGGCATGCCCTCCCGCGTTCCCCCTCCACCGGAATCCGTCCCCGCGGACTGCGGGTACGGTGGTCGACGAGCCGACAGACCGACCGACCGGGGGCGGAACGATGATCGTGGTGGACGCGTCCGCCCTGGTGCTGGCCCTCGCGGACGAGGGCGAGCGCGGCACCGCCGCCCGCGCCGAACTCGCCGCCGGCGGCGAATGGGTGGCCCCCGAGCACGTCGTCATCGAGGTCATGCAGTCCCTGCGCGGTCTCTACCTGGCCAAGGAGCTCACCGCCGAGCGGGTCGCCGAGCTCGCCGCCCGACTGCCCGACCTGGCCATCCGCAAGGTCGAGGTGACGCCGCTGCTCGGCCGCATCTGGGAACTCAAGGACAACCTCACCCCCGACGACGCCGCCTACGTGGCCGTCGCCGAACGGTACGGCGTGCCGCTGGTCACCGCCGACCTGCGGCTGATGCGGGCCAGCGGGCCGCGCTGCGAGATCCGCGGCATCCACGGCGCCCGGAGCTGAACGGCGGCCCGGTCCGCGGGGGCGCCCCCGGCGGTACTCGGCCGGGTGGGGCACGGGGGTGGCGGTTCGGGCGTCCCCGGCAGGCGCAGGGCGGGGCGCGGCAGAGGCACGGCGCGGCAGGGGCACGGCGTGGCGGTGTCACGTCCGGATGAGTGGTGACACGTCCGGGTGATGCGGGCCGGACGCCCGGCACGGCGCCCACCGGCGCCGCCCGCCGCTCCGGGAGCATCGGGAGGTTGCGCTCCACCCGACCCCCGGAAGGCCGACCGCCGATGCCCGCACCGTACGCCGCCGCGCTGCTCCCCCTCCTGCTGCTGCCCGTACCCGCCGAGCCCGACCGCAGGCCCGTCCCGCCGGCCGACCCGGCCCCGGTCGTCGTCGACGCGGACTTCGACCCGGCGACGGCGTTCGTCCCGCCGCAGGCGATCAGCCACGACCCCGAGCTGGTGCCGTACGGCTCGCACGTCCGGGTGGTGGTGGACCGCACCGCGCCGGGCGGGACCGCGCTCACCGTCCGGGTGGAGGGCGTCGCGCCGGACCACCGGTTCCCGGTCCACCTGCACACCGGCCCCTGCGGCGCCGACCCGGCCGCGTCCGGCCCGCACTACCAGGACGCGGTGGACCCGGTGCAGCCGTCCACCGACCCCGCGTACGCCAACGACCGCAACGAGCTGCGCCTGGAGCTCGCCACCGACCGCCGGGGCGACGGGACCGCGCGGGCGGCCGTCGACTGGCAGCCCCGCACGGGCGGGGCCCGGTCACTGGTGCTGCACGCGGGCCACCCGGCCGGGACACGGGCCCCCGGCGACCGGGCGGCCTGCGTCGACCTGCCGCTCTGAGCGGCGGGGGCCGCTAGGGCGCCCGGCAAAAATTGTCGGACACGCCCTATGAACCGAGGGTCGCGACCAGGACGGCCTTGATGGTGTGCAGGCGGTTCTCGGCCTGGTCGAAGACCACGGAGTGGTCCGACTCGAACAGTTCGTCGGTGCACTCCAGTTCGGCCATGCCGGTCGCCTCGTACATCTGCCGGCCGATCACCGTGCCCAGGTCGTGGAAGGCCGGGAGGCAGTGCAGGAACTTCACGTTCGGGTTGCCGGTGGCCCGGACGGTGTCCATCGACACCTGGTACGGCCGGAGCAGCGCGATCCGCTCGGCCCAGACCTCCTTGGGCTCCCCCATCGAGACCCAGACGTCCGTGTAGAGGAAGTCGGCGCCGACCACGCCCGCGTCGACGTCCTCGGTGAGGGTGATCCGCGCCCCGGAGACGGCGGCCAGCCCGTACGCGGCCTTCTGTACCTCCTCGGCCGGCCAGAGCTGCTTCGGCGCGACGATCCGGATGTCCATGCCGAGCAGCGCGCCGGTCACCAGCAGCGAGTTGCCCATGTTGGAGCGGGCGTCGCCGAGGTAGGCGAGGACGACGTCGTGGAGCGGCTTGGCGGTGTGCTCCTGGATCGTCAGCACGTCGGCCAGCATCTGGGTGGGGTGCCACTCGTCGGTCAGACCGTTCCAGACCGGCACCCCGGCGTGGGCGGCCAGCTCCTCGACGACCTCCTGGCCGTGGCCCCGGTACTCGATGCCGTCGAACATCCGGCCGAGCACCCGGGCGGTGTCCCGGATCGACTCCTTGTGCCCGATCTGCGAGCCCGCCGGGTCGAGGTAGGTGGTCGCGGCGCCCTGGTCGTGGGCGGCGACCTCGAAGGCACAGCGCGTCCGGGTGGAGGTCTTCTCGAAGATCAGCGCGATGTTCCTGCCGCGCAGGCGGGGCACCTCGGTGCCGGCGTACTTCGCCGCCTTCAAGCCGGCGGCGAGGTCCACCAGGAAGCGGAACTCCTGGGGAGTGAAGTCGAGCTCCTTGAGGAAGTGCCTGTTCCGGAGGTTGAACGCCATGCCTGGCTCCCGAGTCGTTCCTTGTGGTGGGTCGTGCGGTGGTCGTTCGGTGCGTGGTGCCGGACGTGAAGTGGCAACTATATACGACACTCGGAATTTATATGCAGAGGGGCGGAACGGCCGGTTGCCCGGGAGGAGCTC
>NZ_JBSGXP010000197.1:0-13411 GCF_053610105.1 Kitasatospora sp. NPDC054939
GCCGCCCCCCCCGCCCCGCCGCACGACCGTGCGGGCGGCCTGCTCCTCGGCCGCCTGTCTAGCGGCCAGGTAGGCCTGGACCGCGGCCATCCCGTACACCGGTTGGATGAGTTGGTGGCCCTTGAAGAAGGGTCTGGCGGGGGCGAATCCGGCGGCGACCACCAGTTCGCGGATCTCGGTTATCTCCGCCTCGCTGCGCGCGGTGAAGCGGACCTCCCAGCCCTTCTTGTACGTATGGCCCTGTTCGCCGGTGCGGCGGGCCGGGTCCGGCCGGCGGACGTATCCGGGCAGTCGGCCGAGGCGGAGCTGGGCCGCGCGAAGGCCTGCGGTCTCGTCACGTGACATGGAGGTAAGCGTAGGCAATCCGGCGGGGCGGGAGTGACGCCCGGAGGGCTTCGGCGTATGCCTTTGGTCACTCAGGGTCAGACGCCCTGGTCGATGATCGACTTCGATCGATGATGACAACCGTACGACCGCCTATTACTCCGTTTGGGTGAGGGTATGGGGACTTTAGTGCGGGCTGGTCCCGGTTTCACGACGGTTGGGTAACAGTGCGTCAGGCGGCCGATGTCCGGCGGGGGGTGTTGGGGATGGTGTCGGCATGACCTTCCAGATCCCCACGCCGCCCCCGTCCCTCGAAGAGCTCGCCCGCCGTCAGCAGAACGTCATCACCGCCAGCCAGTTGCGCGCCCGCGGCGTGCCGGCCCGGGTGATCAGCGAGCACTGCCGCCGCGGCGGTCCGTGGCAGCGGCTGCTGCCCCGGGTCTACCTGCTGCAGTCCGGCGACCCGACCCCGGAGCAGCGGATGTGGGCGGCCCTGCTGTACGCCGCGCAGAACGGCCGCGAGGAGGGCCGCCGGGAGGGCGCGGTGATCACCGGCACGGCGGCGCTCGCGCTGTACGGCTTCGCGGCGGTGCCCCGGCTGCCGGCCGTCACCGGGGTGGCGGTGCTGGTGCCCCGCCAGCGCCGGCTGAAGGACGCCGGCGAGGTGCGGATCCGGCGCACCGAAAGGGAGTTGGTGGCCCGTTCGGTGCACGGGCTGGACTGCGCCCCGGTGGCCCGGGCGGTCGCGGACGCGCTGCGGGAGTGGACCGACGAGGGCGTCTTCGAGAACGGCAGGGCCGAGCCGCAGCTGGTCCGGGCGGTGCTGCGGGAGGCGGTGGCGCGCCCGGAGGCCCGCTGCACGCTGCGGGAGCTGATCGCCGAACTCGCCGAGTCGGGGCTGGCGGAGGACGTCCGGGTGCGGGCAGCGCTGGACGAACTCCTCGCCGCCGAACGCGAGTCGGTGCTGCGGCGGGTCGGCGAGCTGGTCGACGAGTGGCTGCTGCCGGTCCCGCTGACCGGCCCGGAGCTGCGGATGCGCGGCGGCACCTACGTGGCGGTGCCGGACCTCTACTGGCCGCAGGCCGGGGTCGCCGTCGAGGTGGACTCGGAGCTGCGCTGCGTCAGCGAGGGGGAGGCCGCCTGGGTGCGCGGCGGCCAGCATCGGATGGAGTACCTGGGGGTGCGGGTGGTGTACGTGTCGGGCGCGCGGCTGGCCGCCGAACCGGACGCGGTCGGCGGCGAGCTGCGCGAGGCCTTCCTGGAGGGCGGCAGCGACGTGGTGGAGCTGCTGGTCGCCGATTGCTGAACCCGCCGACGGACGGTCAGCCGCGCACCACCGGCGCGCCGACCAGTTCCACACCGGCCGCCCGCAGCTCCTCCAGCGCGGCGGCCGTGGTCTGCGGGGAGACCCCGGCGGTCAGGTCCAGCAGCACCCGGGTGGTGAACCCGGCCCGGGCCGCGTCCAGGGCGGTGGCCCGCACGCAGTGGTCGGTGGCGATCCCGACCACGTCCACCTCGTCGACCTGCCGCTCGCGCAGCCACTCCGCCGGGCCGCGGCGGTTCTCGTCCAGGCCCTCGAACCCGCTGTACGCCGCCGAGTAGGCGCCCTTGTCGAACACCGCCTCGACCGCGCCCGAGATCACCGAGGGCGCGAAGTTGGGGTGGAAGCCGACCCCCTCCGTCCCCGCCACGCAGTGCACCGGCCAGCTGTTGACGTAGTCGGGCTGCTCCGAGAAGTGGTCGCCCGGGTCGATGTGGTGGTCGCGGGTGGCGAGGATGTGCTGGTAGCCGGGGGAGGCCTCGGCGATCAGGTCGGTGATCGCGGCGGCGACCTCGGCACCGCCGGCGACGGCCAGGCTGCCGCCCTCGCAGAAGTCGTTCTGCACGTCGACGACGATCAGTGCCCGGTGCATGTCTCGCAACCTCGGTTCTGGAGTGACAGTGCCGTGCCCGGACGGCGGGTGGGTGGGGGTGGGTTCCCCCGGGGACTTGTCGGGAACTCTACGGCCGACTCTAGGGAGTGGCGCGCGGAGGCGGAAGGCCCGCGGTGCGCCCGCGCCCTCAGGCGAGCAGTTCGGTCGCCAGGACCGGCTCGCCCCGCGACAGCTGGGTGGCCGACAGCGGCAGGGCGGCCCGCGCCCCGGCGTGCCGGTCCCGGGCGGCGGCCAGCGGCTCCCGGCCGACCACCTCGCCGTCCAGCACCAGCGGCACCTGGACGACGTGCGGGGCCAGTTCGGCCGGGACGGTTCCGGTGCCGACGACCTCGGCCTCGGCGGTGCCGTCCGCGTCGGGTCGGCGGGCCGCCCACTTGCGTCCGCCGACGCTGGTCTTGCCGCCGGCCGAGCGCTTGGCCACCGGCTCCAGCGGTCCGCCTGCGTACTGCTCCCGGGCGACCAGCTTGTAGACCATGGCGCAGGTCGGGTGCCCGCTGCCGGTGACCAGGCTGGTGCCGACGCCGTAGCCGTCCACCGGGGCGGCGGCGAGCGCGGCGATGGCGTACTCGTCGAGGTCCGAGGTCACGATGATCCGGGTCTGCTGCGCGCCCAGCTCGTCCAGCTGGCGGCGGACCCGGTGGGCCAGCAGGGTCAGGTCGCCGGAGTCGATCCGGACGGCGCCCAGCTCCGGCCCGGCCACCTCGACGGCGGTGCGCACCGCCTCGTGCAGGTCGTAGGTGTCGACCAGCAGGGTGGTGCCGCGGCCCATCGAGGCGATCTGTGCGCGGAAGGCGTCCCGCTCGGTGTCGTGGACGAGGGTGAAGGCGTGCGCGGCGGTCCCGGTGGTGGGGATGCCGTGGACGAAGCCCGCCTCCAGGTCGGACGTGGCGGTGAACCCGGCGACGTAGGCGGCCCGGGCGGCGGCGACGGCGGCCTGCTCGTGGGCGCGCCGGGCGCCCATCTCGATGCAGGGGCGCCCGCCGGCCGCCGAGGTCATCCGGGAGGCCGCGGCGGCGACCGCCGAGTCGAAGTTGAGGATCGACAGGACGACGGTCTCCAGGATCACCGCCTCGGCGAAGGTGCCCTCCACGGTGAGCAGCGGCGAACCGGGGAAGTAGACCTCGCCCTCGGGGTAGCCGTGGATGTTCCCGGTGAAGCGGTAGTCGGCCAGGTAGCGCAGGGTGTCGTCCTCGACGACGCCCTGGTCGGCGAGCCAGTCGAGCTGGGCGGCGGTGAAGCGGAAGTTCTCCACGGCGTCCAGCACCCGTCCCGTGCCCGCCACCACGCCGTAGCGGCGCCCGTCGGGCAGGCGGCGGGTGAACACCTCGAAGACGGAGCGGCGTTGCGCGGCCCCGCTGCGCAGGGCGGCCTGCAGCATGGTGAGCTCGTAGCGGTCGGTGAGCAGCGCGGTCGAGCCGGCCGCGAGCACGGTAGTGGCGTCCATGAGGATGATGCTACTACCACTTAGCGTCAGAGTGACGATTTCTCGCGCCGGAGGCCGGGCCGGAATCGCCCGGTGATCCCCCGGATGGCAGCATGGGGAGCGGAAGAAGGCTTGTGGGGCAGTCTGTGCAGCGAGGAGGAGCCGCGGTGGGTGTCGCGCCCGTGGAGATCGAGCGCCCGGAGGTCGAGGGCCAACCGGTGACGGAGCCGGACACGCCGTGGGTGACCATCGTCCACAACGACCCGGTCAACCTGATGAGCTACGTCCAGTACGTTTTCCAGGCCTACTTCGGCTACCCGAAGGACAAGGCCAGGAAGTTGATGATGGAGGTGCACACCAAGGGCCGGGCGGTGGTCTCCAGCGGTTCCCGCGAGGAGATGGAGCGGGACGTCCAGGCGATGCACGGCTACGGACTCTGGGCCACCCTGCAGCACGACTGACCCGCGCCCACCCGCGCACGCACACCACCGACACGACGAGACGGGCTGACCGATACAGATGGCTGGGTTGTTCGAGAGCGCCGGCGACGGGAGCGCGGCGATCGCGCTGGACGGGCTGGACGCCGCCATCCTGCGCTCCTTCGAGGTGCAGATGCTGGAACTGATCGGGCCGGGCCCGGGCGGGGAGGACGACGACCCGCTCGCCGCGCTGTTCGCCGAGGGGCCGACCGAGGCGCCCAGCGACCCGGCGCTCGCCCGGCTCTTCCCCGACGCCTACGGCGACCCCGAGCAGCCCGCCGACGCCGAGACCCTGGCCGCCGCAGGCGAGTTCCGCCGCTACACCGAGCCCGACCTGCGCACCCGCAAGCGCGACGACGCCCTGCACGTCGTCCGGATGCTGAACGGCCTCGGTGGCGACGGCGGACAGCTCGACCTCGACCCCGCGGACTGCCGGCGCTGGCTCGGCGCCCTCAACGACCTGCGGCTCGCCCTCGGCGCCTGGCTGGGCGTGACCGAGGAGGACCAGGAGGGCCTGTACGAACTGCCGGACGGCGACGAGCGCAAGCCGCTGGTGGTGGCGTACCTGTGGTTCGGCGTCCTCCAGGAGTCGCTGCTGGACGCGATGTTCGACTGATCCGGCCGCCGGTCGGACGGCCGCCGACCGCTCCTCGGACACTCCGGTGGACGCGGTCGGGGCCCTGGCTATCCTGACCGCATGCTGACCATCACCCGAGAACTGCGCGACGCGATCGTCGCCCACGCGCGCGCCGACCACCCGGACGAGGCCTGCGGTGTGGTCGCCGGTCCGGAGGGCTCGGACCGTCCCGAGCGGTTCGTCCCGATGCTCAACGCCGCCCGCTCGCCCACGTTCTACGAGTTCGACTCGGGCGATCTGCTCAAGCTCTACCGCGAGCTGGACGACCGCGACGAGGTGCCGGTGGTGGTCTACCACTCGCACACCGCCACCGAGGCCTATCCGTCGCGCACCGACGTCAGCTACGCCTCCGAGCCGCACGCCCACTACGTCCTGGTCTCCACGGCGGAGGGCAACGGCCCGGACGACCCGTTCGAGTTCCGGTCGTTCCGCATCGTGGACGGCGTGATCACAGAGGAAGACGTCCAGGTCGTCGAGGCCTACCCGGCCTGACCCGCACCCCCCTGGACCCCCGGCCCGCCGACCGTCCGCGAACGGTCCGCGGGCCGCGTCGCGCCCATAGGCATCTCAACAGGGGAAACGAAAGCATCCGGATCCCGAGACAGGCATGTCGGAGCGGGCCCGGGAATCTATACGATGAGCCCATGCGTTCCGTCGATGTGAGCAACCAGGCCCCGGGCACCCGCCTCGTGGCGCGCCTGCACATCGACCTGTGCCGGCACGCCGGAGCGATCTGTCCCGGTACGCCCGCGCGCTCGCGCTGAGCCGCCCGTACCACCGGCCCGCCCGCCGGCACCCCGCCCCCGGGCCGACCACGCCCTGCCGCGCCGTTCGCGGCCCACCCGAACCCACGACCCGCACAGGAGCGCACCCATGGCCATCGAGGTCCGCATCCCGACCATCCTCCGCACCTACACCGACGGCGCCAAGGCCGTCGAGGGCAACGGCAGCAACCTCGGGGAACTCTTCCACGACCTCGACGCCCGCCACCCCGGCATCGCCGCCCGGCTGCTGGAGGGCGGCGAGCTGCGCCGCTTCGTCAACGTCTACCTGAACGACGAGGACGTCCGCTTCCTGGAGGGCATCTCCACCGCCGTCGCCGACGGCGACAACGTCACCATCCTGCCCGCCGTGGCCGGCGGCTCGCGCTGACCCCGCGCTCTCCCGCCCGCCCCCCGCGGGCGGGAGAGACCGCCGTTCCGACCCTCAACGCCGTTGCCGGAGGCCCCCCTTGCGTTACGACAGCCCGCTCGAAGCCGTCGGCAACACCCCGCTCGTCCGGCTGCCCCGGCTCTCCGCCGGCATCCCCGGCAACGACGAGGGCCGGGTCACCCTGTGGGCCAAGCTGGAGGACCGCAACCCCACCGGCTCCATCAAGGACCGCCCGGCGCTGCACATGGTCGAGCGCGCCGAGGCCGCCGGACTGCTCACCCCCGGCTGCACGATCCTGGAGCCCACCAGCGGCAACACCGGCATCTCGCTCGCCATGGCGGCCCGGCTCAAGGGCTACCGGATGGTCTGCGTCATGCCGGAGAACACCAGCGAGGAGCGCCGCGAGCTGCTGCGCATGTGGGGCGCCGAGATCATCCCCTCGCCGGCCGCCGGCGGCTCCAACACCGCCGTCCGGATCGCCAAGGAACTCGCCGCCGAGCACCCCGACTGGGTGATGCTCTACCAGTACGGCAACCCCGACAACGCGGGCGCCCACTACGCCGGCACCGGCCCCGAGATCCTCGCCGACCTGCCCGGGGTCACCCACTTCGTGGCCGGCCTGGGCACCACCGGCACCCTGATGGGCGTCGGCCGCTTCCTGCGCGAGAAGGTCCCCGGCGTGCAGATCGTCGCCGCCGAGCCGCGCTACGACGACCTGGTCTACGGCCTGCGCAACCTCGACGAGGGCTTCGTCCCCGAGCTGTACGACGCCGAGGTGCTGACCACCCGGTTCTCCGTGGGCTCCGCCGACGCCGTTCGCCGCACCCGCGAACTCCTCCAGCAGGAGGGCATCTTCGCCGGCGTCTCCACCGGCGCCATCCTGCACGCCGCGATCGGCGCCGGACGCAGGGCGGCCCGGGCCGGCGAGCGCGCGGACATCGTCTTCGTGGTCGCCGACGGCGGCTGGAAGTACCTCTCCACCGGCATCTACACCGCCGCGAGCACCGACGAGGCGGTCGAGGCGCTGCAGGGCCAGCTCTGGGCCTGATGCCGGCGCCGGCGCGGGCGGCACGGATGTGCGGGACTGCGCCTGCTGTGCGGGCGCGTACGGGTGCACACCACGGTGACCGCCGCGGGCGGCCGGCATTTGTCCGTGTGATGCCCCCGGTTCGTCACGGAACGACCACGGGCCCCGATCCGGGCAGGAGGGCCGCGACCGGCCGGAAAAGCTGATCACGAACGCTTACCCCCCGCACCCGGAGGTGGCCCCGTGACCCGCAGCACCGACCTGTGGTCGTACGCCGAGATCGCCCGCCACATCAACGTCCAGCCCGAGACCGTCCGCAACTACCGCCGGCACGGACTGCTGCCCGACCCCGACGTGGTCGACGGCAGCGGCTACCCCCGCTGGTACCCGGACACCATCCGGGCCTGGGCCCGCAAGCGCCCCGGACACCGCTGAGCGCAGCCTCCGCCGCCCCGCCCCCGCCCCCGCCGTTCCGGGTGATTCCAGCCACAGCGCGGCACGGAGACGGGGGCAAAGTGCCTCTCCGCCCTTACTCTCGACACGCGAACGCGCAGCGCTACCCACCGGTCTACCTGCCGGTAGCGCGACGATCAGTGCTGACCACAGCAGACGACAGCAGACGACCAGCGGCAGCCAGGACGTGTCGGGGCGGAGGGGCTCGGATGAAACTGACCGTGGTGGGGTGCTCGGGGAGCTTCCCGTCCGCCGAATCGCCGTGCTCCAGCTACCTCGTGGAGGCCGACGGCTACCGCGTGGTGCTCGACCTCGGCAACGGCGCCCTCGGCGCACTGCAGAAGTACTGCGACCTGTACGCCGTGGACGCCGTTCTGCTGAGTCACCTGCACGCCGACCACTGCATCGACCTCTGCGCCTACTGGGTCGCCCGCAACTACCGCGCCGAGGGCTGTCCCGACCCCGTCCCCGTGTACGGGCCCGCGGGCACCCCCGAGCGGCTGGCCCGCGCCTACGACATGCCCGAGGAGCCCGGGATGAAGGAGGTCTTCGACTTCCGCACCCTCAGCCCCGGCAGCTTCGACCTCGGCCCGTTCCGGATCACCGTCGCCCGGGTCAACCACCCCGTCGACGCCTTCGCCTTCCGGCTCGAACACGCCGGCCGCAGCCTCGTCTACTCCGGCGACACCGGCGAGTGCGCCGAACTCGTCGAGCTCGCCCGCGACAGCGACCTCTTCCTCTGCGAGGCCGCCTACATCGACGGGCGCGACACCTACCGGGCCGTCCACCTCAACGGCCGCGAGGCCGGCGAGCACGCCGCCGCCGCCGGCGCCCGACGCCTGGTCCTCACCCACATCCCGCCGTGGACCGACGCCGAGCACAACCGCCGCGACGCCTCCGCCGCCTTCGCCGGACCGGTCGACGTCGCCAGAGCCGGCGCGGTCTACGAGCTGTAGGCGGGCAGCTCCCGGTCCACCGGGGTCAGCCAGTGCCGGTAGCGCGGATCCGCCCCCGACACCGCCGCCGCGTACGCCTCCTGCAGCCGCCGGGTCAGCGCCCCCGGCGCGCCCGGCAGCTCACGGTCGTCCAGCGAGCGCACCGGCACCAGCCCGGCCGCCGTACCGCAGACGAACACCTCGTCCGCCGCGTACAGGTCCGACCGCAGCAGCCGCACCACCCGGGTCCCGACCCCCAGGCCGCGGGCCAGCGCCAGCACCGTGTCCTGGGTGATCCCCTCCAGCGCCCCGGCGCTCGGCGGGGGCGTCAGCAGCAGCCCGTCGCGGACCGCGAACACGTTCTCCGAACTGCACTCGCCGACCGAACCGTCCGGGCCCAGCAGCAGCGCCTCGTCGTAGCCCGCGTCCGTCGCCTCCCGCCGGGCCAGCACCGCGTTCAGGTACGGGCCGGTGGCCTTCGCGGCCGGCGGCACGCAGTTCGGGTCCGTCCGCCGCCAACTGCTGGTCTTCACCCGGATCCCCGCACCGTCCTCCGGCAGCTGCGAGCGCCACTCCCAGCCCGCGATCGCCGTCACCATCGGCGAGAACCGCATGTCCAGGCCCATCGAACCGTGCCCCAGGAAGGCGAAGTGCCGCAGGTAGCACGACCGGTGGCCGTTGGCCCGCACCAGCTCCACCGTCGCCGCGGCCAACGCGTCCACGTCGTAAGGGAGTTCCATGCGCAGCATGCGGGCGCTGCGGACCAGCCGGCGCAGGTGCTCGGGCAGCCGGAACACCGCAGGACCGTCCGGTGTGTCGAACACCCGGGTGCCCTCCAACACCCCCGTGCCGTAGTGCAGTCCGTGCGTCAGGACGTGCACCTGCGCCTGCTGCCAGGGCACCAGCGCGCCGTCCAGCCAGATCGTCGAAGCCTCGGGAAGAACCATGCCGCCATCCTGGCCGCGCCACCCTCCCCGGACGGCCGTTCGGGCCCGACCGGAACCGGACATGACCGGGAGCGGAACCGGGCGCCCGGCCGTCCCCGGGTGCGCCGGTCTCGCGGAGCGGAATGCCCGGCGGCCCGCCCGCACCCGCACTACCCTGCGGCGGATGGAGAACGGCGCGTTCGGCGGCAACGGCGAGTACGACGGGAACGGCGGGAACGACGGGAACGACGGGAACGGCGAGTACGACGGGAACGGCGAGCACGGCACCCCCCGCGGCGACGCCGCCACGCTCTACGCCCGACTGCTCGACGGGCCCGCCCCCGCCCCCGCCGCCCTCGGCTGGGACGAGCACCGCCTCGCCACCGCCACCGCCGAACTCACCGCTCTCGGACTGCTCCAGCCCACCGCCGCCGCCCCCGGCCCGGCCGGCACCGCACCGGCCGCCGCCGACGCCCCGGTCTCCGTCGACACCGCCGTCCGGCAGCTCCTGCGCGACGCCGACACCCAGGTCGGCGCCCTCGTCGACGCCCTCCGCCGCACCCGAGACTCCGTGGAGCGCCTGCACAGCGGCTACCTGCCGCTCCAGCACCGCCACCGCACCGGGACCGGCCTCGAACTCGCCCACGGCGCCGACCGGATCGCCGCCCTCCTGGAGGACGCCGCCCGCGGCGCCCGCACCGAAGTGCTCTCGCTCCGCCCCGGCCAGGACCTCTCCGGCCCCGCCCTGGCCGGCAAGCTCGCCCGCGAACGCCTCGCCCTCGCCCACGGCGCCGCCCTGCGCACCATCTACCCGGCCGCCGCGCTGCGCCGCCCACCGGTGCTGGCGCACGTGCGCGAGCTGACCGCGGCCGGGGCGAGGATCCGGACCGCGCACACCCTGCCGCTCTGGCTGATCGCGGTGGACGGCCGGTTGGCGATCCTCCCCGCGCCCGGCTCCGGCCCCGGCGGGGACGCGCCGGCCGCGGGGGCCGCCGTCGTGGTCCGGGAACCGGCCGTCGTCGCGGTGGTCGCCGAGCTGTTCGAGTACTTCTGGTCGGCGGCCTGGACGCCCCCGGAGCTGACCGAAGGCCCGCGCGGGGCGCGGGAGTTCGGCGACCGCCGACAGGAGGTGCTGCGGCTGCTGGCGGCCGGGCTCACCGATGCCGCGATCGGCCGCAAGCTGGAGGTGTCCGAGCGGACGGTCCGCCGGCTGGTCGCCGAACTGACCGCCGACCTGGGAGCGGAGAGCCGCTTCCAGGCCGGCGTCCAGGCCGCCCGGCTCGGACTGCTCTGAACGGTCCCGGGCCCGCCGGGCTCAGCGCCGTCCGGCCCGGTCAGCGCCGTCCGGGCACCGGCAGGCCGAGGTGCTCGCGCAGCGTCGTCCCGGTGTACTCGGTGCGGAACACCCCGCGCTCCTGCAGCAGCGGCACCACCCGGTCGACGAAGTCGTCCAGCCCGCCCGGCGTCAGGTGCGGGACGAGCACGAAGCCGTCCGCGGCGTCGCTCTGCACGTGCTCGTTCAGCTGCGCCGCCACCTGCTCCGGCGTACCGATGAAGGACTGCCGGCCGGTCAGCTCGATCACCAGCTCACGGCTGGTCAGCCGCTTCTCCTCCGCCACCGCCCGCCACCGGGCGACGATCTCCCGGGGGTCGCCCAGCCGGGTGCGGCCCTGGACGAGCGTGCTGTCCACCACCGGATCGGCGGCGGGCAGCGGGCCGTCCACGTCGTGGTCGGACAGGTCGATGCCCCAGACCTGCTCCAGGTAGGCGATCGCGGTCCGCGGGCCGACCTGGGCCAGCCGGATCGCGTGCGCCCGCTCGCGGGCCTCGGCCTCGGTGTCGCCCAGCACGTAGGTGGCCGCGGGCATGATCTTCAGCTCGTCCGGCTTGCGCCCGTACGCGGCCAGCCGGCGCTTCACGTCCTGCTGGAAGGCACGGCCGGCGTCCAGGGTGGAGTGCCGGCTGAAGATGACGTCGGCGTGCGCGGCGGCGAACTCCCGCCCCTCGTCGGAGTCCCCGGCCTGGATCACCACGGGGTGGCCCTGCGGGGGTCGGGGCAGCGAGAGCCGGCCCTCGACCTCGAACTGCGGCCCGCGGTGCCGGACGGTGGCCGGCTCCGCCGCCGAGCCGTCGCCGTCGTCGGCGGCGTCCCAGAACTTCCGTGCCAGTTCGACGAATTCGGCGGCCCGGGTGTAGCGGTCGGCCCGGTCGAGGTAGCCGCCGCGGCGGAAGTTCTCCCCGGTGAAGGCGTCCGAGGTGGTCACCACGTTCCAGGCGGCCCGGCCGCCGGAGAGGTGGTCCAGCGAGGCGAACCGCCGCGCCAGCTCGTACGGTTCGTTGAAGGTGGCGTTGACGGTGGCGGCCAGGCCGAGCCGGGTGGTGACGGCGGCCAGCGCGTTCAGGACGGTGATCGACTCGGGCCGGCCGACCACGTCCAGGTCGTGGATGCGGCCCTTCACCTCGCGCAGCCGCAGGCCCTCGGCGAGGAAGAAGAAGTCGAACCGGCCGCGCTCGGCAGTCTCGGCGAGGTGCCGGAAGGACGAGAACGCGACCTGGCTGCGCGACTCGGGGTCGGTCCAGACGGTGGTGTTGTTGACGCCGGGGAAGTGCGCGGCGAGGTGGATCCGCTTGAGCGGCCGGTCGGTCATCGGGTCACCTCGGCGAGGTCGGCGGAGGGCTTCGGGGCGGTCACGGGGGCGGTGTAGCGGTTGGCCGGACGGGCCAGCCCGAGCCGGTCCCGCAGGGTGCGGCCGGTGTACGCGGAGCGGAACAGTCCGCGCCCGCGCAGGGCCGGTACCACGAGGTCGGCGAGCGCGGCCAGGTCGCGGGCCGGATCGGCGGGCACCAGGTGGAAGCCGTCGACCCTGCTGCTGCCCGCCAGGTCCTCGACCAGGGCGTCGGCGGCGGCCGCGTCCGGCAGGTCGACCGTTCGGCGGGCGAGCACCCGCAACTGCTCGCCGGCCTGCAGCCGCAGCGCGGTCGCGGCGCTCCGCAGCGACGCCGGGTCGGGGGCCTCCAGCAGGGCCACGTCGGCGTGCCGGACGGCGGTGGCGACCCGGGCCCGGCCGCCTGCGCCCGCGTCCGGCGCGAGGTCGTCGGCGTGCACCGGCACCGCGATCACCGGGCGGCCCTGCGGCGGCCGGGGGGTGATCGAGGGGCCGCGCACCGAGAAGGTCGGGCCCTCGAAGTCGATGTAGTGCAGCTTGTCGCGGTCGATGAACCGGCCGGTGGCGACGTCCCGGATCTCGGCGTCGTCCTCCCAGCTGTCCCAGAGCCGGGAGGCCACCTCGGCGGCGTCGCCCGCCTCGGCCCACAGCAGGTCGGCGGGGGCGGTGCCGCGCCGTCCGAAGGCCCTGGCCTCGGCCTCGGTGGTGGATATGCCGACCAGCCAGCCGGCCCGGCCCTCGCTGACCCAGTCCAGCGTGTTCACCGCGATCGAGGTGTGGAAGGGCTCGGTGTGGGTGGTGGTGACGGTCGGCACCAGGCCGAGCCCGGCGGTCTGCGGGGCGAGCCGGGCGAAGGTGGCGAGCGCGTCCGGCCGGCGCGGCTCGGGGGCGTAGGAGTCGTCGAGGGTGACGAAGTCGAGGGTGGCGCGCTCGGCGAGCCGGGCGAGGGCGGCGAAGTGGTCGGCGTCGACGTGGCCGGGGTCGTCGAGGGCGGCGGAGAGGTGCAGTGGGCGGGGCATGGTGGGCCTGACTTTCCTCGTGCGGGAACGCGGGAGGTGCGGGTGCGCGGCGTACCCGGTGTGCGCAGGCGCGGGGGTACGGCGGCGGGTGTGCCCGGTCGCGGGAGGCGCGGCCCCGGCGCGCGGGTGCGCGGGTCGCGGGTCGGTGGATACCGGTCCGCGGGTCCGGTGGCGGGGGAGGCCGCCCGGCGGGGCGGGCACGGGGGGCGGGGTGTCCGGCGGGTCGTCAGCCGGGCAGCCGCGGGGAACGGGTCAGGCGCAACACGCCGCGGACCACACGCGACCGAAGTCGATGTGGCTGCGGGTGACCAGCAGGCGCGGGGCGTTCATCGCATCAGTTGACCAGCGCACTCGGCGGTTCGTCAACCACCGTCTCGCCGTCCGGCCCGGGATGCGGAACGGCCCCGCCCCGCCGCTCGGGGGGAGCGAGCGGCGG
>NZ_JBSGXP010000198.1:0-13000 GCF_053610105.1 Kitasatospora sp. NPDC054939
GCCGGGGCCACCTCTCCGACACTGCTCGGACGGTCAGTCCTCGTCGTCGGGCCCGCCGATCGCACCGCCGGCGCCGCCGCCCTCGCCGTTGACGGCCGAGCCGTCGGCCTTCAGGTGGATGACACCGTAGTGGTAGCCGTGCCGCCGGTAGACGACACTCGGCAGGCCGCTGTCCTTCTCCACGAAGAGGTAGAAGTCGTGGCCGACCAGTTCCATCTCGTAGAGCGCCTGGTCCAGCGCCATGGGGGCGGCCGGGTGCGTCTTCTCCCGGACCACCAGCGGGCCTTCGCCCTCCACTTCCAGGGATCCCATCATGGTCTTGCGGACGGCACCGTTGGTCGCGCCCTCGACCGCCGCCGGCTCGGGCAGCGCGGCCAGGGCCGCGGTCGCCTCGGCGACGCTGATCGGGGTGCGGTTCGTACCGCCCTTGTGCACCCGGCGCCGGTCTGCGGACTTGCGCAGCTGGGCGTCGAGCTTCGCCGACGCCAGGTCGAGCGCCGCGTACGGGTCTCCGGCGGCGGCCTCGGCCCGGATCACCGGACCACGGGTACGGAGAGTGATCTCCACCCGCTCGGACCGGTCGGCCTGCCGCGGGTTGTGCTCCTTGGACACCTCGACGTCGAGGCTGATCACCTTGCCGTCGAACTTCTGGACCTTCTCCAGCTTCTCGGCCACGTGCTCGCGGAACCTCTTGGGCACCTCGGTCTTGCGGCCCTTGACGACGATGTCCACGCAGAACTCCGATCCCTCGTGCTGACGCCGATCCGGGTGCTACCGGATCGGGCTGAGACCAGCCGGACCAGCCCATCCACTGCCGGCCCTCCGCCCCACCGCGAGCGGCGGGGGCGACTGGCCCTCATCTCACTTCCTCCCCACCAGGGACGTTTGAAACCCCCTGGAGCCTCATGGAACACCTCACACGGGAATTTCGCCTCCCCAGGCGGGAGAGCGGGTAGGACTGGGTGCTGTGGGCCGGCTGTTCGGCTGCTGCCCCCTGTCTACCCCTCTTGTGAGTGAAACACGGGTAAATACCTGGACAACACCCCCCGTACGGCTCATTCTTTGGCTCACTCTCCGTACTCGCCCGCTCCCCCGCCGGAGCCCGTCCGCCCCGGGAGGAGCCGTGCCGACCGCCCCCGGCCCGTTCGGCGCCCTGCTGGACGTCCTGCTCCCGGCCCCCTGCGCGGGCTGCGGCACCGGCCGCGACCGGCTCTGCCCGGAGTGCCGGCAGGCCCTGGACGCCGCCCGGCCCGGCCCCACCGCGCTCCCCTGGGTGCACGCCGCCGCCCGGTACGCCGATCCGGTCCGGCAACTGCTGCTCGCCCACAAGGAACGCGGCGCCCTCGGGCTGGCCGACCCGCTCGGCACGGCCCTCGCCCGGGCGGTCTGCTCCGCGCTCGGGCCCGCGGCCGGCCGCACACCGCTGCTGCTCGTCCCGGTGCCGTCGGCCCGCGCCGCCGTCCGCGCCCGCGGGCACGACCCGACCCTGCGGCTGGCCCGCTGCGCCGCCCGCACCCTGCGCCGGCGCGGGCTGGACGCCGGGGCGGTGCCGCTGCTGCGGCACACCCGGGCGGTGGCCGACCAGGCGGGGCTGTCGGCGGCCGAGCGGCGGCGGAACCTGCACGGCGCGCTCACCGCGACCGACCGGGCCGCGCGGCTGGCGGCGGGACGTCAGACCGTCCTGGTCGACGACCTGGTGACGACCGGTGCCAGCCTCACCGAGGCGGCCCGGGCACTCGCGGCGGCCGACGCACCCGTACGGGCCGGCGCCGCCCTGGCCGCACCGCTGCTCCGGGGCGCCCCGGCCGGGGCCGGAACCCCGCCGGCGCCCCGGACCGGGCCGACGGCGGGTCAGCCCGGGTAGCCGAACCAGAGCGCCTTGCCGGGCATGCCGACGTCGCGCCACTGATTGTTGGTCAGCCGGTAGATCCGGCCGCCGTCCGCGGTCACCGCGAGCACCGACGGCACCGAGGCCAGGCTCTCCTCCCGGTACTCCGACGCCGAGACCACGGCCATGCTGTCGGCCACGTGGAGCGGGCCGTCGCCGTCCTGCGAGCCGTCGGTGCCGATGTAGTGCAGCTGCTGCAGGCGCTCCTTCTCCCGGCCGAGCACCAGCAGCTGGTCGCTGTCCGCCCAGGAGACCGAGGACACCTCGCTGAGCAGCGGCGCGACCGCGCGCAGGCCGGTGATCTGCGCCGAGGGCGTCTCCTCGCTGCCGCCGTGCACGATCCGGCCGAGAACGAGCTTCTGCGCCCCGGCCGGGTCCTTGAGCACCAGGGCGATCCGGGTGCCGTCGGAGGCGACCTTCAGGCTCTGCACCCGCCAGCCGGCCAGGCCCTCGACGGGCACGTTCACGACCTTGCGGCCGCGCACCATCAGCACCCGGGGGGTCTGCGGGTCGCGGTCGAGCACCCAGAGGTTGTCCCGGCCGTCCCAGCTGGGCGAGGCCAGGCCGTCCTCGGGCTTGTCCCCCGGGCGGGCGGGGAGGGTGAGCACCGGTTCGCCGAGCTGCCGGTCGGCCTCGGTCAGGCCGACCGAGTACAGCCGGTTGCCGTCCGCGCCGATCGCCGCGGCCTGCTTGCCGTCCCGTCGCACGGCGACCTGGCCCAGCGGGTGCTGCCGGTCGGCGAGCTCCTTGCCGAGCACCCCGGCGACGGGGGTCCCGTCGCCCTGCTCGCGGGCGACCATCAGCTGCCCGGTGTCGGTGCGCTGGTAGTACTGCTGGTAGACCGGCTGCGAGGCCGGGTCGGCGGCCAGCGCGCCGGGGCCGACCGTACGGGCGTCGGACCGGGTGACCTGGCACTCCTTGCCCGGGCCCTTCAGCCGGAGCCGGTCGATCTGGCCCTTGCCCTGGTCGTTCAGGGTGTGGAAGAGCTGGTTGGCCATCCGGTTGCAGAGCCAGTCCCGGCCGCTGAGGTCGGTGCCACTGATCACGACCTCGGCGGTGCGGCCCTCGTCGACCGTCACCCGCTCCACGGCGGTGGCGGTGAAGGAGCTGCTCACCACCGGCGCGAGCCAGTCCGACGGGCCGGCCACCAGGGCCTTGGCGGCGGCCGTCAGCGGGTCTATTCGCCGCCGCAGGTAGACCGGGTCGGCGACCAGCACCTCACGGGCACCGGGCAGCGAGGGGTCGGCGGCCGCGTAGAAGAAGCGGTCGGCCTGGCGGTAGCTGTTGCGGAAGTTCGTCTCGTTGATGATCAGCCCGTTGGGCAGGTCGTCGATCCGCCACTCCCCGGACTTCTCCTTGACGAACTCGAAGGTGAACTCGCGGGAGCCGTCGGCCAGCCGGTAGGTGTGCTTGGCGTCCACCTCGGCGACCACCGCGCCGGAGACCGGGATCCGCAGCGCCGTGTCGGCCTCGCCCGGCGCCGTCCCGCTGCGGGTGGTCGGGTTGGCGGCGAGCACGACGATGCTCTCCTCCGGGTTCCAGGTCTTGCCCGCCTTCTCCGTGAGGTACAGCTTCGCCGTCTCGTACCCCCCGTCGGCGGTCGACGCGTCGAGGAAGCCGGCCAGCAGCTCGCGCGGCCCCGCCCCCTTCGCGGGCGCCACCGGGAAGACCCGGACCTGCAGGTTCTTGTCCGCCGCCCCCTGGGACAGCTCGACCTTGCTGACCGGACCGGAGTCCGGCATGGCGGCGCAGCCGGCCGCCGGCACGACCGTCGCCAGGGCGCCGGCCGCCCAGGCGAGCCGCCGCCTACGCCCTGTGGTGGTCCCTCGCACGCTGCGCCCCCTCCGTGTCCGCTCCGCCCGCACCGTCTGTCCCGTCCGCGAGGTCCGGCTCCGCCGTCCGCTGCGCCACCGAGGGCCGTCCGGGTGTCGGGTCCACCACGACCTGGGCCCCGGTGGCACCGTACCCGGCCCCGGCCGTACTGACGTCCGAGGGGTCCGACCGCGGCCCCTCGGGCGTCCTCCCCAGCCCGGGGCCGATGCCGAGCACCCCGCCCAGCCCGGGGCCGAAGGCGGTCGGCGTGCCCTCCGGGGTCTCCGGCTCGGTCTCCTCGGCCGCCGGCGCGCCCTCGGCCGGACGGATCGCCCGGCGGTACGGCGTACCGGCGGAGCCCAGGCCCCGGTTGTTGCGGGAGTCCTCCGGCTCCAGCCGGAACGGCGCCCGGTTGATCTCGCCGCCGCGGGTGCGCGGCAGGGTGAGCCGGAAGTGCGAGCCGCCGCCGGGCTCGCCCCAGGCCTGCAGCCAGCCGCCGTGCAGATGGGCGTCCTCGACCGCGATCGACAGGCCCAGCCCGGTCCCGCCGGTGGTCCGCTTGCGGGACGGGTCCGCCCGCCAGAAGCGGTGGAAGACCCGCGACGCCTCGCCCGGCTTGAGGCCGATGCCGTAGTCGCGGACACCGACCGCCACCGCGCCGTCGGCCGAGCCGAGCCGCACCACGACGTCCCGGCCCTCGCCGTGCTCCAGCGCGTTGACCACCAGGTTGCGCAGGATGCGCTCGATCCGGCGGGAGTCGACCTCGGCCAGCACCGGCTCGCCGTCGCCGCGGATGACGACCGCACTGCCCTTGGCGCGGGCCAGCGGGTCGGCGGCCTCCACGACGCGGGTGACGATCTCGCGCAGGTCCACCGGCTCGGCGTCCAGGATCGCGGCGCCCGCGTCGAAGCGGCTGATCTCCAGCAGATCGGCCAGCAGCGATTCGAAGCGGTCCAGCTGGTCCTGCAGCAGCTCCGCCGAGCGGGCCGCCATCGGGTCGAGGTCCTCGCGGCTGTCGTAGATCAGGTCGGCGGCCATCCGGACCGTGGTCAGCGGGGTGCGCAGCTCGTGCGAGACGTCGGAGACGAAGCGCCGCTGCACCCGGGAGAGCTCCTCCAGCTGGCGGATCTGCGCCTGCAGCGCGTTGGCCATCCGGTTGAAGGACTCGCCGAGCCGGGCGATGTCGTCCGTCCCGGTGACCTTCATCCGCTCCTCCAGGTGGCCCGCGGCCAGCCGTTCGGAGATCCCGGCGGCCATCCGGACCGGCGTGACCACCTGGCGCACCACCATCCAGGCGATGCCGACCAGCAGGATCACCACGAACACGCCGGCCGTGGCCAGGGTGCCGGTGACCAGGTCGAGGGTCTTGGTCTCCTGGCCGAAGGAGAAGACGTAGTACAGCTGGTACTCGTGGCCGGCCGGCCCGGTGAACTGCTTGCCGATCGCCAGACCCGGCTCGCTCTTGGGCTTGCCGGCGCTGTCGTCGGAGCGGCGGATCACCGTGGACTGCTCGAAGGCCAGCCCGGGCTCCGCCGAGACGCGGTCCATCAGCGACTTCGGGATGCTGTCCGGCAGGATGTCGCCGGAGGTGCGCGGGCCCAGCCCGGTGTTGTGCGGCGAGACGGTCTTCCCGGTCTCCGGCACCAGCGCGATCACCGAGTAGACGCTCTGCCCGCTCGCCGCGAGGTCGCCGACCTGCTTCAGCAGCCAGGTGCCGATCTCCTCGGTGGTCGGATCGCCCGTGGTGCCCAGCTTGGTGCGGGCGTCCGCGGCCTCGTCGATCTTCTTCTGCTCGCTGTCGAAACCACCGCGCGCCTGGCTGCTCGCCGAGGTCTTCTTGGTGTCCAGCAGCCCGGTGCGGACCTGGGCCACCACGACGACGCCGAGCACCAGCACCACGGCGACCGACAGAAGCAGCGCCGTCGCCACCACCCGCACCTGGATCGAGCGCCAGTACAGCGCGGTGATCCGCTGCAGCGGACGGCGCAGCTGACGGACCACCGGCGCGAAGAGGCCCGCCGGCCCGCGGCGCCGCGACCGGCCCTCGGTGGTCGAGCTCAGCACATCCCCGCGCACGGCGGATCCCCCGTCGGTCGCGGTACCCGACGGGGTCTCGTCAGCCCGGTACGTCACGTCAGCTGGGCCCGGCCTTGTAGCCGACGCCGCGCACGGTCACCACGATCTCGGGGCGCTCCGGATCCTTCTCGATCTTGGAGCGCAGTCGCTGCACGTGCACGTTGACCAGCCGGGTGTCCGCCGCGTGCCGGTAGCCCCAGACCTGCTCCAGCAGCACCTCGCGGGTGAACACCTGCCAGGGCTTGCGGGCCAGCGCGACCAGCAGGTCGAACTCCAGCGGGGTCAGCGGGATGCCCCGCCCGTCCCGCTTCACCGAGTGGCCGGCCACGTCGATCACCAGATCGCCGATGGTCAGCTGCTCCGGCGTCGGCTCCTCGGCACGGCGCAGCCGGGCACGCACCCGGGCCACCAGCTCCTTGGGCTTGAACGGCTTGGTGACGTAGTCGTCGGCACCCGACTCAAGGCCGACCACGACGTCGACGGTGTCCGTCTTCGCGGTCAGCATCACGATCGGGATGCCGGACTCGGCCCGGATCTGCCGGCAGACGTCGATGCCGTCCCGGCCGGGCAGCATCAGGTCCAGCAGGACAAGATCAGGCTTGGTCTCCCGGAACGCGGCCAGTGCCTTGTCCCCATCTGCGACGAAAAACGGCTCAAAACCCTCACCACGCAGCACGATACCGAGCATCTCGGCCAGTGCGGAGTCGTCATCAACGACGAGGACGCGTCCCTTCATGCGTCCATCTTCTCATTACCGGATTGTGACCTGCCGCACAGCAGTGCCTTTGCTCCAGAACGGCCAAGTGCCCGGCCAGTCGAAATCCAGCCATACCGGGCGAATGACCTCCGTCCCCGGGCCCCGCGTGCCCCGCCGGACACCCGGCCCCCGCCTCCGCGCCCGCCCGGCGCCACCGGCACCGGGCCACCCCCTGGGGCCGGTCACCGCCCCATGGCACGATGGGCCTGCGCCCGGGCGAAGATCGCCCCCATCGCGCACCCCTGGAGCCCTTCGAGGAGCAGTGATGACCGACACTCCGGGCTGGGCCTCGCCCAGCTCGTCCGAGCCGCCCCGCGAGGACGCCCGGCCGCAGGCCGACGCGCCCGCCGCCGTGCCCGGGCAGTCGGCACCTCCGCACAGCGCGCCCCCGGCCGCACCCCCGGCCCCGGCCGGCTGGACCGGCCCCCAGTGGGGCAGCCCGCAGGGCGCCCCGGGCGGACCGCAGTACGGCTGGGGCGCAACCCCGCCGAGCCCCAAGCCCGGCATCATCCCGCTGCGCCCGCTCGGCTTCGGCGAGATCCTCGACGGCGCCGTGGACACCATCCGCCGGCACTGGCGGACCACCCTCGGCCTCGCGCTCGGCATCGCCGTCGTCCAGCAGGCGGCCACTACCTTCGCCCAGCTGAAGCTCGGCGGCGACACCGGCGACCTCACCTCGACCGTCGCCATGGTGGCCACCGTGCCGGTCGAGCTGGTGCTCACCGTGTTCGCCACCGCCCTGCTGACCATGGTCGTCAGCCGTGCCGTACTCGGCCGGTCGGCGACCATCGGGGACGCCTGGCGCGACGCCCGTCCGCGGCTGCTCCAGCTCACCGGCCTGACCCTGCTCACCGCGCTGATCCTCTTCGGCGTCATCCTGCTCGGGTTCAGTCCGGCCCTCGGCTACGCCCTGGCCGGTGCGGGCGAACCGGCGATCACCGCCCTGCTGATCGTGGTCGGCCTGCTCAGCATCCCGGTGGCCGTCTGGCTGTGGATCCAGCTGAGCCTGGCCGCGCCGGCCCTGATGCTGGAGAAGCAGGGCGTGCTCACGGCGCTCTCGCGCTCCCGCCGGCTGGTCCGCGGCTCCTGGTGGCGGCTGTTCGGCCTGAACGTGGTCACCCAGGTGATGGTCGCGCTCGCGGCGTTCATCATCGCCATCCCGTTCACCGTGATCGGCACGGTCATCGGCTACGACGACCTGATGGACGCCTCCACCGACGCGCTGCCGGTCCCGGTGCTGATCGGCGCCGCCATCGCCGGCGTGATCTCCGCGACCGTCACCATCCCGTTCACCGGCACCATCGGCGTGCTGCTCTACATCGACCAGCGCATCCGCCGCGAGGCCCTGGACATCGAGCTCGCCCGCGCCGCCGGCCTGCCCGAGTTCGGCGCCGGCGGCGTGGACGGCCCGCCGACCGCGAAGCTCTGAGCCGCATGTCCATCTGGGGGGAGGCGGGGCTCGCGGCCGGCGGCGCCCCGATCACCGTTCCGCGCGACCCGGCCCGCGAGGCCGCCGAGCAGGAGCTGGTCAAGGCGGACTACCACCGCCACGACCCGAACCTCCTGGAGCGGCTCTTCGACTGGTTCACGGACCGGCTCGACGAGGCGCTCGGCGCCCTCGCGGGCGACGGGGTCGACGGCACCACCGGCCTGATCCTCTTCGGGGTCGTCGCGGTGATCGTCGCCGGGGCCGTCTGGTGGCGCCTCGGCGCGCCCCGGCGGGCCGCCCGCAGCGAGTTCGCCGTCTTCGGCCGCACCGGGCCGCGCACCGCCGCCGAGCACCGCGCCGAGGCCGACCTGCACGCCGCCGCCGGCCGGTGGGCCGAGGCCGTCCGCGAGCAGATGCGGGCCATCGTCCGCGGGCTGGAGGAGCGCACCCTGCTCGACCCGCGCCCCGGCCGCACCGCCGACGAGGCCGCCGCCGAGGCCGGCCGCGCGCTGCCCGAGCACGCCGCCGCCCTGGCCGCCGCCGCCCGGACCTTCGACGACATCGCCTACGGCGAGCGCACCGCCGACCAGGCCGCCCACCAGTTGCTGCGCGACCTCGACCGGGCCCTCGAACGCGCCCGCCCCGCCGCGGCCGCCGCACCGGTCCCGGCGGGTGCCGCGGCGCCCGCCCCCGCACCGGCCCAGGGAGGCCCGGCGTGACCGCCACCGTGCCCGGCCCGCCGCCGACCGGCCCCGCCCAGCCCGCCGCCGTACCGGTGAGCGCACCCCCGACCGACCCCGACCGGCCCGCCGCGCCCCCGGCCGTCCCGCCGGCCCGGCGCCCGGCCCCGCGGCCCGCCCCGACCAGCCTCGCCCCCACCGGCCGCGGTCTCTGGCGGCGCAGCCGCTGGTTCCTGCTCGCCCTCGCCGTGCTGCTGCTCGGCACCGCCCTGATCGCCGGGATCGACGAGGACCGCCGCTACCCCCCGCTGGACCCCCGCTCCCCCGACGCCAGCGGCACCCGGGCCGTCGTCGCCCTGCTCGAACGCCAGGGCATCGCGGTCGACGTCACCACCGACCTCGGCGCGCGCGCCACCGGCCTGGACACCTTCGTCGTCCAGGAGCCCGACCTGCTCACCACCGAGCAGCTGCGCGCCCTGTCCGCGGCCAAGCACACCCGGCTGGTCCTCATCAGCCCAGGCCCGGACGCGCTGACCGTCCTCGCCCCGGGCGTGCGCCCCGCCGACGAGCGCGGCGGCCTGCCGTACGCCGCCCTGCAGAGCACCCGCGCCGAGTGCTCGCTGCCCGAGGCCGTCCGGGCCGGCAGCGCCCACCTCGGCGGACTCCTCTACACCGCGGGACCGCGCGGCGAGGGCTGCTACCCGCGGGTCGGCAGCTTCCCCCTGGTCAGCACCCCCGCCGGCCGCGGCGGCGACGTCGTGGTGCTCGGCAGCGCCTCCTTCCTGACCAACGGGGAGCTCAAGAACGACGGCAACGCCTCGCTCGCCCTCGGCCTGCTCGGCTCGCAGCCCCGGCTCACCTGGTACCTGCCCGACTGGAGCAGCCCGGTCGCCCTGGAGGCCCGCAAGGAGTTCACCGACTACATCCCGGCCGGCTGGAACTGGGCCGCCGTCCAGCTCGCCGTCGCCGCCGCGCTCGCCGCGGCCTGGCGCGCCCGCCGGCTCGGCCCGGTGGTCAGCGAGAACCTGCCGGTCGTCGTCCGTGCCTCCGAGACCACCGAGGGCCGCGCCCGCCTCTACCGGCGCGCGAAGGCCCGCGGCCGGGCGGCCGAGGCCCTGCGCCGGGCCGCCGTCCACCGCCTCGCGCCGACCCTGGGCATCCCGCTCGGCTCCGGCGTCCCCGACCCCACCGCCCTCTGCGCGGCCGTCGCCGACCGCCTCCCCGCACGCCCCGCCGGGGACGTGCAGGCCCTGCTGTACGGCCCGCCGCCCTCCGACGACGCCGCACTGCTGCGGCTCGCCGACGACCTCGACGCCCTCGAAAGGCAGGTACGACAGCCGTGACCGAGCACGCCACCGCCCGACTCCGCACCGTCCCCGGCACGGCCGACGCCACCCCCGCCGCCCCGACCACCCCGCCGGCCGCCGCCCCGGCAGACCCGCGGCTCCCCGCCGGGCAGTCGGCCGCCGCCGACCCGCGCCAGGCGCTCACCGCCCTGCGCGCCGAGATCGCCAAGGCCGTGGTCGGCCAGGACGCCGCGGTCACCGGCCTGGTCGTGGCACTGCTCTGCGGCGGCCACGTGCTGCTGGAGGGCGTCCCCGGGGTGGCGAAGACCCTGCTGATCCGCACCCTCTCCACCGCGCTCAGCCTCGGCACCAAGCGGATCCAGTTCACCCCCGACCTGATGCCCGGCGACGTCACCGGCTCGCTGGTCTACGACGCCCGGACCGCCGAGTTCTCGTTCCAGCCCGGCCCGGTCTTCACCAACCTGCTGCTCGCCGACGAGATCAACCGCACCCCGCCGAAGACCCAGGCCGCCCTGCTGGAGGCGATGGAGGAGCACCAGGTCACCGTCGACGGCGAACCCCGCGCGCTGCCCGTCCCGTTCCTGGTCGCCGCCACGCAGAACCCCGTCGAGTACGAGGGCACCTACCCGCTGCCCGAGGCCCAGCTCGACCGCTTCCTGCTCAAGCTGATCCTGCCGCTGCCCGACCGCGACCAGGAGTTCCAGGTCCTCGCCCGGCACGCGACCGGCTTCGACCCCCGCGACCTCGCCGCCGCCGGCGTCCGCCCGGTCGCCGGTCCGGCGGACATCGCCGCCGCCCGCAAGCAGATCGCCGCGCTCACCGTCTCGCCCGAGGTGCTCGCGTACATCGTCGACCTCTGCCGGGCCACCCGGCAGTCGCCCTCGCTCTCCATCGGCGTCTCCCCGCGCGGCGCCACCGCCCTGCTCAACGCCTCCCGCGCCTGGGCCTGGCTCGCCGGCCGCGACTACGTCTCCCCTGACGACGTCAAGGCGCTCGCCCTGCCCACCCTGCGCCACCGGGTCGCGCTGCGCGCCGAGGCCGAGATGGAGGGCGTCACCGCCGACTCCGTCATCCAGGCCGTGCTGGCCCAGACGCCCGCCCCGCGCTGAGCCGGCGGGGCCGCCGCGCCCTCCGGCCCGCCGCACCGGCCGGCAGCCCCTCCGGTCCGCAGTCCACACCGGTCCCCACCCCAAGGAGCACCGCCCATGGCCCTCACCGGCCGCACCGCCCTGCTCGCCGCGCTCGGCGCGCTCGTCGTGGGCCTGCTCCTGCCCTCCTGGACCGGGGTCGCCGCCACCACCGGGGCCGTCCTGCTCGCCGTCCTCGTCGACCTGGCCCTCGCGGCGCCCGTCCGCTCCCTGCAGATCGTCCGGAGCGGCGACACCACCGTGCGGCTGGGCGAACCCGCGACAGTCGACCTGCTCGTCACCAACCCGTCCGGACGCCCCCTGCGCGCCCGGATCAGGGACGCCTGGCCGCCCTCCTCGTGGCAGCCCGGAACGGAACTGGCCGCCTCCCGGCACACCGTCACGGTGCCCGCCCACGAGCGGCGCCGCCTCAGCACCCTCCTCGTTCCCAGCCGCCGCGGCGACCACCACGCCCACAAGGTGACGGTCCGTTCGCTCGGCCCGCTCCGACTGGCCGCCCGTCAGGGCTCCCACCTCGTCCCGTGGACGCTCCGCGCCCTCCCCCCGTTCCACAGCCGCAAGCACCTGCCGTCCCGGCTCGCCCGGCTGCGCGAACTCGACGGCCGCACCTCCGTCCTGACCCGGGGCCAGGGCACCGAGTTCGACTCGCTGCGCGAATACCTCCCCGGCGACGACGTCCGCTCCATCGACTGGCGCGCCAGCGCCCGCCGGCACACCGTCGCCGTCCGCACCTGGCGCCCCGAACGCGACCGGCACATCCTGCTCGTCCTCGACACCGGCCGCACCTCCGCCGGCCGCGTCGGCGACGCCCCCCGCCTGGACGCCGCGCTCGACGCCGCCCTGCTCCTGACCGCGCTCGCCACCAAGGCCGGCGACCGCGTCGACCTGCTGGCCCACGACCGCCGCAAGCGCGCCACGGTCGCCGGCCGCTCCCCCCACGAGATCCTCCCGGCGTTCACCAGCGCCATGGCCGTCCTCGAACCCGCCCTGTACGAGACCGACATGCGCGCGCTGGTCTCCTCGGCCCTCTCGATGGCCCCGCACCGCTCGCTGATCGTCCTGCTGACCGGACTCGACGCCGCACCCGTCGAGGACGGCCTGCTCCCGCTGCTGCCCCTGCTCACCAAGCGCCACGAGGTCGTCCTCGCCTCCGTCGCCGACCCCCGGCTCGAAGAGCTGGCCACGGCCCGCGGCACCGTCGAGGCCGTCTACGGGGCCGCCGCCGCCGAGCAGACCCGCGCCGACCGCCGGCAGACCGCCGACCGCCTCACCCGCCACGGCATCACCGTCCTCGACGCCCCGCCCGCGGCCATCGCCCCCGCCCTCGCGGACACCTACCTCGCCCTCAAGGCCGCCGGCCGCCTCTGAGCCGGAGGCCGGCCCGCTGCGGGGTCCGGTCCTCCCCCTCGCACACGGCCCCGATCCACCGGCCCCGCCACTCCGCCGACCCGGCGGCGAGCGGGGCCTCTGCGTATCCGTTGCGTATCCGTACCTGTCCGTATCTGCGGGCGCCACCCGGCTTCCCGGCGGCGCACCGTGGGGACCCCTCTGCGGCGCTCCCGGGGCCGTGGGCCCTCTTCGCTCCCGCGTCCAGCACCGGGGGCTCTGCGGCTCCTCCCGCCCGCCCGGCAAGCGGTCCTCCAGGCCGCGCGAAGCCCTGCTCTCGGGCCCGCGACGGGCATCCGCGAGTACGGACGTACCCCTGGCAGCGCCAACGGCGCCGGCCCCTGTGGGCATCCGGATCCAGGGTGGGTTTCCTGGTCCAGCCTCGCCCGCTGCCTCGCACATTCATCCGTCCGGGCACCGGCCCGGAAACGCAGAAAACCCCCGATCCGTGACGGATCGGGGGTCTCCCACAATGATTGTTCGGCGGCGTCCTACTCTCCCACAGGGTCCCCCCTGC
>NZ_JBSGXP010000199.1:0-12960 GCF_053610105.1 Kitasatospora sp. NPDC054939
TACATTTCCCTCTAAAATTAAAACCCGCCGGGGGGGGCCGGCCGGCCCCCCGCGCCGCCCACTGCCTGGCGGACCCGGCCCCGGGCCGGAACCCGGTCAGGGCCCTCCTTACCCCGCGAGCGGACGCGGCGGCAGGAACAAGGACCACAGCAGCCGCACCCGTGGCCAGCTTCACGTTCACGGTGACGGATACTCCAGGGATCGAATGATGCGCTGCAGGGACGGGGGCCGGGCATGAGCAACGGCAATCGCTGAGCCCGGCCCCGGCACGTCAGTCCCCGACCAGCACCGGCTCCTGCACCGCCGGAACCTCCACCGCCGCACGCGCCCACCACCACGCGCCGACCGAACCCGCGCAGGACAGCAGCACCAGCACCGCGCCGCTGAAGAGGAACGAACCCGCGGGGGCGTGCGCGGCCAGCGCCGGGATCACGAACATGGCCAGGGTGCCGGCGGTCCGGATCACCGTCAGGTCCACCGTCATCAGCCGCAGCCGCGCACCGGGCGCGAACGACGACAGGTGAGTGGACAAGGCCACCTGCAGGAACGGATTGACGAACCCGAGGAGGACCGACCAGATCAGCAGCACCCCGAGCGAGTGGGCGGTGCCGATCACGGCGAGCACCACCCCCGACACCGCCGACAGACCGCAGTAGAAGACGGGCAGGTTCCTCGGCAGCCGCAGGTTCCCCGCGAAGCCGTTCCCGACAAGAGCGCCAAGCCCCGTCGCCGCCAGCACCGCAGCATACGCGCCCGCCCCCGCGCCCAGCCGGGACGCCAGGAACGCCGGCAGCACCAGCGTGACCGAGTGAGCGAATATCCCCGCGCCGTGCACCGCGATCGCCACTGCCGTGTCCGGCCGCGTCCACAGCAGCACCCGGGCACGCGGGCGGAGCCGCGCCTTCGCCGACTCCTTCGGTCTCGCTCCGCGCCTCACCGCCGGCAGCAGGAGCAAGGCCGCCGCCGATGCGGCGAACGTCCCGGCATCAAGCCAGAAGAGGCCGGCCATCGGCATCACCGCGAGCAGCAGCCCGGCGAAGGCCGGGCCGGCGAACCTGGCCACCCGCCCGGTCAGGTCCATCAGCCCGTTGACGGCCTGGACCTCCTCGGGCTTCACCAGCTCCGGCACCAGCGCCCCGAGGTTCGGGTCGAACAGCGCCCCGCCGACGCCGAGCAGCGCTGCCGCCACCACCAGCCCGGTTGTCCCGTATGCCTCCCACGCCCAGGGGAGCGCCGCCACCAGCACCATGCGGACGACGTCGACCAGGGCGAGGGCGCGCAGCGCGGCGAACCGTTCCATGACCCTGCGGCCCACCGTGCCGAGCACGATGTAGGGCACGGACTCGGCGATGGCCACCAGCCCCATCGCACCGGCACCGGAGGTCTGCCAGGCGATCCACATCACCGCCAGGGCGTACAGCCGGTCGCCGAAGACCGACAGCATCTGCGCGCCCCACAGGAGCAGCACCGGGCCCCGGCGCAGCAGCCGCATGTATCGCAAGATCCAACTCCGCCCGGAAAGCACGAAGTCCCGGCAGCGAGACGCCACCGGGAACTCGCCCAACCCTAGGGCAACCTGAAGATCGTCTGTCGCAGACGCCCCGAGCATCAGCCGGTCGGGGCGCGGAGCAGCGCGGGCCTCCGGGCCTGCAAGGTGGCTGAAGTGGCCTCGCCCGAGGGCTCGCGGCGGGATACAACGCGGCGGCGGCAGGCGCTTCATCGGATTGGAAGCCCGATCCCGCCGACTGTCGAATGTCCAGCGGAACCTCCACACCACCGCTGCCACCCGCTCGCGCGACGCCCCCTGTCAGGGCGTCAGGCGACTTGTCGCCGGCGACGGACTGTCAGCAACCGAGTCTCGCGCAGCAGAAGCACCGGGTAGTCGGCGAGCGGGTGCCCGTACGCCATCCCGACGACCTGGCCGTCCGACCCGAACGCGACCGTGGCGAGGAAGCCGGCCTTCTTGGTCTGGGAGCGGAACCGCTCGATGGCCCGGTCTGCGTCGGCCGGGCCGGCCTCGCCGTACGGTGGTTCGGCGAAGGCCTCTGCGAACACCTCGCGCAGCCCCGTACTCCGGCGCGGAGGTGGCCTGGCGCAGCAGAACGCCGGCGGACACTTTTGTGACTGGGATGTCCGCCGGCGGTTTCGTGCATTCGGTGGGGTGCGCTCAGGGACCCATGAGTTCGAGTACCGTCTGGACGGACTGGACTACGGGCAGCCCTGCCGTACCCACTGCCTGGGCCACCCCGCTGATGGTGGCCAGAGCCCGCCGCATCACGCCGGGCTGAACGTTCTCGCCGGTGCCGAGGGCATCCAGCGACTCATCGAGGATCTCCCGGTCGACCGCGGTCACTTGGGAGCGCAGCTGCTGAACCGCAGCGAGCATCTCTCGGAAGGCAACCTGGGGATCGGCCCCGTAGTTCTTCACGATGCCGGTGTTGTGGTTGCCGTACTGGGTGACCTCGTCACCGTAGTGGTAGTGATTCGTGGTCACCGTCATGCCTCCCCAACGACCTTGCCGGTGTGATTCCGGCCGGCCAGGCCTTCCGGCGGCTGCCAAGTCCGGCGGAGATCGAGTCCACCTGAGCGCACCAGGCACCCGCCGACCCCGGGTGGGGGCTCAGCGCAGGGTCACCTGGATGTGGTCGGCCAGGAACTGCCCGATCCCGTAGCCGGGGAAGACCATGGCTTCGTCTCACCTCGGCAGGTGGCGGGTGAAGAACGACCGCAGGAGGTCGCGAACGGCGGGCACGGTGGCCCGCGGGTCGGCTCGGCCGATCATGGCGGCGCGTCCCGCCGCGGTCGTCAAGCCGGCCTTCTGGAGCTGGGGGACGATGGCCGCGTAGTCGGTGAAGACCCAGTGCCCGGTGTCGGTGAGCTGTCGCCGGAGGACCGGGCCGCCGTGAGTGAGGAGCGCCGACCAGGAGCGGTCCAGGCGGGCGTTGCGGAAGCCGTCGGTGCCGGCCAGGAGCAGAGGCCGGTCCGTCGCCTGCCGGGCCACCGGGAGGAGTTCGCCGTCCATCTGGTCGAGGTACCCCTCCAGGTTGACGGCGGCGACGATCCGCCGGTCCTCGTGGAGCGCCTGCGCGACCGCCGTGCCGCCCGCGGAATGGCCGTACATGCCGACCCGGTCGAGGTTGAGTGTGTCGAGGACGAAGCGGAGGTCGGCGACCCGGGTGCTGATCATGGTGCGGAAGGTTGCCGCGTCGGGTGGGCCGGTCAGCACGGATTGCCGGACCCGTCCGCGCTCGGGCCGCTCGTCGGGGAACTCCACCTCGCTTGCGTCTCCGGGGTGGTCGACGGTGATGACCGTCCAACCGTACGAGGCGAGGTCGACCGCGAGGGAGCTGCCCATCGCGCGGGCGTCGCCGCCGCCGGGACTGTAGAGCAGCACAGGGCGCCGGCCGGGCAGGGGTGGGGCACCGGCCCGGGCGTGGGTGAGGGTGGCCGCCCAGTCAACTCCCGTCTGGGGCAGCGGCTCGTGGATCCAGTGGGCGAAGCCGGCGAAGGACGTGGCGGCGTCCGGGGTCAACTGCGCGAGCCGCGGGAAGCGGTGACCGGGGACGGCCGGGCGAAGGACGGTGACCATGAGCTCGCGTGTACCGACCGCGGGATCCCAGGGGTCGTCGCGGGAGGGGTCGACAAGGTGGAGGGTGTCGGCTCCGACGGGGTAGCGCCCGCCGGGGGCCGGAAGGCGCAGTCGCACAAGCGGGGCCGCACCGCGAACGGCGGCGGAGGCCGGGGCAGTGGTGAGCAGCAGGGATGCGGCACCGGCGAGGGCGCCCTTGGCGACGAGACGGCGGCCGGGGGTGAAGGACGAGGTCATGGACGGCATCCTGGGGGAGGGCGCTGGGCCGGGGCGAAGCTTGCGGCTGGAGCCGAAATGCTGGCGCGGGGCAGGGGGATGTGCATGATCCGGATCCATTTCACGGCGGACGATTTCACCCGGGTGCGGTTCGCGCCGTGGCCCTCGCCCGCGCCCGAGTTGCACGCGGCCCTGATGATGCTGGGCGCCCCGCACGAGCCGCTGCTGTTCGGACGCTGGCGCAGCAGGCTGCTGCGGAGCCTGCCCAGGGCGGTCGAGCCGCTCGCGGACCTGGTGCCGGACGGGGCGCCCCCTGCTTTCCTCGACGTTCTGGGCGACACGATGGACGAGGGGATCGCGCTGCTCAGGGCGACCGGTACCGACCTCGTGCGAGCCGGAATCGAGCGCGCGTACACGAGCCGTCCCGCTCCGCCGTGGATCCGCGCCCTGCACGATGGGGACCCTGGCGCCTGGCAGACGCTCGGACAGGCACAGCGGGCAGCGTACGAGACGGTTCTCGCGCCGGTGTGGCCGCAGGTCCAGCACCTGCACCGCGCGGAGTTCACCCGGCACGCCCTGACCGTCACCGAACAGGGCCTCGGCGCCGCCCTGACCGCACTGGCCCCGGGATCACATCTGCGTGGCGCGCTCTGGGAATGGCCCCTTCCCCACGGCCTCCAGGGCCTGCGGGAGGTCCGGCTCGGCGGACGCGGGCTGATCCTGCGGCCGACCTTCCACTGGTACGGCGGCCCGCTCATCCAGGAGCTGCCGGACCGCCCGGTAGCGCTCGCCTACCCGGCCAGCCGGACACTACCGCTCTTCCCGGACGAGGACCACGCACCAAACGAGCGCCTCGCCGCAGTCCTCGGCCGCACACGGCTCGCACTGCTGCGCTCCTTGGACGAAACCCGCACCACCACAGGACTGGCGCGCCGTATCGGCGTCAGCGCCGCCACAGCCTCCGCCCATGCCTCGGCCTTGCGGGCCGCCGGTCTCCTGACCACCACCCGCACGGGCCGCTCGGTGCACCACGAGCGGACGGCCCTGGCAGAGCTGCTGCTGGCCAGTGGCGCCGTCGACGGTTGAAGCACCTCGACACCGCCCCGGCAAGCCCCGCAATGCCTTCGCAGGAGTGTCGGAGTGCCGTCCGCCGTGTGCGCAGGCGCTGCCAGGACGCGATGGCCAGGGTGGTGCCCCAGATCAGGAAGAGGGCGTACCAGAACAGGCCCCAGGCGGCGTTCGGGTGGGCGTCCTTGGCGGCGAAGGCCGGGGCCGGGACCACGCGGCCGGCGGAGATCAGGTACTGCATCGCGAAGTACGTGAAGCCCCACAGTGTCATGCCGACTGCGGCGAGCCCCGAGGGGACGGCGATGAGCAGGTCTTCTGGGACGTCAAGGACCCCGCGAAGGCGGTCGTGATCGAGCTCGCCGACGAGCGGTACAGCCGTCTGGTCGTCGAGGTCTCCGACCCGCGTGCCGCAGTGGGCCTCATTGAGGCGGCCAAGCGCGCGGGCTGACGCGAGAACCGATCCCCGCCCGGGGACCGGGCCCCGGGGACGAGCACGGGCGTGCTCGACCAGCGTGATCCTGTCTATTGGCAGGCAGTTGGACCTGGTGCGAGGTCCGCGGTTCCAGTGACGGGCCTTCCGGGGCAATGGCGGTGAGGCCGGTGGTGGTTCCGAACCAGTGCTCCACCTGCCTCCTGGCGGAGTGGAAGGCCCGAGACCCCCGCGACCGCCTGCACCACGTCCCGACCTTGCTCCATCTCGCTGTCCCAGAGCCGGGCGAACCTGGAGCGCGGCCTACCTCCAATCGATGACCGGCGCTCATTCGCAATCGACGAAGCGCTGCTGCGCCCGCCTGCCGACGCGCTCGACACGTGTCAGTTCACTATCGTCCGACGACACTCTGCCGTGACCGGTGAGAGGGAGCGGGCTGTCATACCGGCCATGGGCTCGTCTCCAAGGGGAAAGGGGCTCTTCGCAGTTGAGGGTGTAGCCCCGAGAATGCAGAGCTGTTGGACGGTTCGATGTGAGTCGTCAGGAGGTGCGAGAGTTGTACTTCTCGCGGTTTGCGAGGACCTCGGCCATGTGCGTCTGCGCCCAGTTTCTGAGCCCGCGCGTCATGTGGTGGAGCGAGAGGCCGAGGTCGGTCAGCTCGTAGGCGACGGTGACGGGGACGGTTGGCGTCACGGTACGGGTGAGCAGACCATCGTGCTCCAGCGATCGCAGCGTCTGGGTCAGCATCTTCTGGCTGACCCCGGCCAGAAGACGAGCGATCTCGGAGTAACGCATCGCCTTCGGAGCGTCTGCGTGTGCTGCACCGGGCTGGCCAGGGCTGTTGTCGCCGCCCAGCGCACACAGGATCAGGACGACCCACTTGTCCGAGATGCGGTCGAGTAGCTGCCGGCTGGGGCATCCTGCCAGGAACGCGTTGTACTCCACCTTGGCCTGCGCCCGCTTCTGGGCCGCCTTCATCGTCGTCACTGATCGCACCTCTCACCGATGGGTGGGTTACGCACTCCCAAGTGCCTACTTCCCGACAGGAAGTTTCTCTCCAATGCTGATGCAGGGAGGCAGCAGGCGCCACCCCCAAGTGCACGACGAAAGGCAACACGATGAACACACCCTCCCTCTCTCTTCCCGGCGGCACCTGGACTCTGGGCGACCTGACCGTCACCCGGTTCGGCTACGGCGCCATGCAACTGGCCGGCCCGTGGGTCATGGGGCCGCCCGCCGATCGCGAGGGTGCCCTGGCCGTTCTGCGTGAAGCGGTCGACCTCGGTATCACCCACATCGACACCAGCGACGCCTACGGGCCGCGCGTCACCAACGAGTTGATTCGCGAGGCACTGCACCCCTATCCCGAGTCGCTGAACATCGTGACCAAGGTGGGCGCGACCCGCGACGAGCAGGGCGGCTGGCCCACGGCCCGGCGACCCGAAGATCTGCGCCGCCAGGTCCACGACAACCTCAAGTCCCTCCGGCTCGACGCGCTCGACCTGGTCAACCTCCGACTCGGCAACGCCGAAGGTCCCCAGCCCGGCTCGCTCGCCGAGGCGTTCGAGACGCTCGTCGAACTCCAGCAGCAGGGCATGATCCGCCACCTCGGGGTCAGCAACGCCACCGAGGAGCAGGTCACCGAGGCACAGAGCATCGCGCCGATCGTGTGCGTGCAGAACCTGTACAACCTCGCCCACCGCCACGACGACAAGCTCATCGACCGCCTCGCCACCGACGGCGTCGCGTACGTGCCCTTCTTCCCTCTCGGGGGCTCTACCCCGCTGCAGTCCTCGGCGCTCTCGTCGGTCGCCGCTCGATTGGAGGCGACACCGATGTCCGTCGCACTGGCCTGGCTGCTGCAGCGATCACCGAACATCCTGCTCATCCCCGGCACCTCATCGACGGCACACCTGCGCGAGAACACCGCCGGCGCGGGACTCTCCCTCTCGCATGAGGACTTGACCGAGCTGGACGACATCGGCCGCTGAATGCCCCAGAGCTGAACGGCTCACAAGCCAGGACCGAAGCCACCGTTCAACCTTCGGCCCCGGTCACCTTCGCGCGACCGGGGCCGAAGCGGGATGATTCGCCCCCACCTGGATCAGAGGACGTTGAGTCCGTTTTTGGTAGCGGCCGCGTCCGGGTTGGTCGAGGAGCCCCTGACGAACGAGTCGGCCCAGGCGGGAACGGGTGACGTTGATCGAGGGCTCGTCCCCGAGTCGGTGTGCGTCGAGGAGGATCGTCTTCAGCCTGCCGAAGACATCGGTCTGCTTGCCGGCCGCGTTGCGGTACCTGATCCTGTACTCGTGCGGGCACCTCGACCAGCGGGTCTCGGGGTGCTCACATGCCTTGAAGAAGTTGCCCATGCCCGCGGACGAGGTTGGTGGTGGCCATGGTGGCCGGCTCCCGGGTCTCTTGCTGACCGTTTGCTGACCCCGGATGGTCGACCACGGCCCTGAGCGGGGCGGAAACGCCGGGGGTGTGATACCGGCAGGTAGTCGGTTCGGCGACACTGTCTGTCGGAAGGACTGTTTGTCGGACGTGCCCGTTTCCGGACGGCGCCTGCGGACGAGGTGAACGAGCGTGCACCATGCCACCGTCGAATCAGTGATGACCAGCCCCGCGGTCCGGATCGCCCCCGAGACCGGCTTCCGGGAGATCGTCACGGTGCTCAAGGAGTACGACATCACCGGCCTGCCCGTCGTGGACACCGACGGGCGGCCGCTCGGCATCGTCTCCGAGGCCGACCTGCTGCGCACCCTCGCCGCGCAGGAGGACCCGGGCAGCCTGCTGCCGGCCCCGGACTTCCCGCGGCCGGTCCCGGGCGGCGCGGTCACCGCGTTCGACCTGATGACCGGCCCGGCCCTGTGCACCACTCCGGGGACCAGCGTGGTCGCCGCGGCGCGGTTGATGAGCCGGCACGGCGTGAAGCGGCTGCCGGTGCTGGACGCCGACGGCCGGGTGATCGGCATGGTCAGCCGGGGCGACCTGCTGGGCGTCTTCCTGCGCGAGGACCGGGTGATCCGCCGCGAGATCGTCGAGGAGGTCCTCGGGCGGATCGCCGGGGTGAGCCCGGCCGAGGTGGGGGTCGAGGTCGACCAGGGGCGGGTGGTGCTGAGCGGGTCGATCGGCGACCCGCAGCTGGTGTCCGTGGTGGTGAGTCTGTGCCGCTCGGTGGACGGCGTGGTGTCGGTGACCGACCGGCTGGAGGGGAGCGGCGCGCCGGTGGGGTCGTAGGGCGCCCGCGCCGCCGCTGCGGCGGTTGGGCCGAACGGTGCATATGACGGAGTGTCGCGGGTAAGTCACCCTGTGTGTGTGCCCGGTGGCGGGTGCACGGGAACGGCACCCGGGGAGGCTTCCGTGGGGACGGTTTTCCGAGCGAACTTCGGTTCGGCCGCGCAGTGGGTGGCGGGGAGGTCGAGCGCCTATCCGCGGATGGGGCCCACCAACCGCGGCGACCACAAACTCGACTACCTGATCCGGTCCTACTGCCCGGACGGCCGGTTCCACGCCGTCCGGCGGTTCGGCGACGAGCTGTGGAACTGCCATCTGCTGACCACCGAGGGCAGTCCGCAGGGCTTCCAGGTGCGGACCGGCGACGTGCTGCGGGCGCGGGTGACGCTGCCGGTCGCGATCGGCGCCTGGCCGGCCATCTGGACCTGGCGCGAGGGCGGCAACGAGATCGACGTCTTCGAGTACCACCCGGACAACCCGGACCTGCTGGAGGTGTCCAACCACGTCCGCGGCGGCTACCGCTACTGGCACGGCGCCCAGGCCGGGGTGGCGCCGGGTGCGACGCTGGAGCTGCGCACGGTGTTCGGCGCCGACTCGGTGGACTGGTTCGTCGGCGGCGCGCCCATCTACCTGGACGGCCGCGGGGTCGGGCCGGACTGGCACGCGTACCTGATCGTCAACCTCTCGGTGGCGGACGGCACCTACCATCCGCGGCCGCCCGCCGCCGGGCCGCACCGGTTCAGCTGGATCTGCCACAGCCTGGAGGTGGACCGCCCGGGCGTGCCCGGGTGACGGATCGTTTCGGCGCGCCGGACGGGCGGGTCAGTGCTCCGGCGGGAACCGGGCGGTGATCAGCCCGCGCGGGCCGGAGCGCTGGAACCAGACCGTCCGCCGGTGCGGTCCGATGTGCGCGGGGAAGGTCACATAGAGGTCGTTGCGGGGCGCGCCCTCGTTGCCGGCGGCGAGCGAGGCGTCCACCGCGGCGGCGGCCAGGTCGCGCAGCAGGGCGTGGACGGTCGTGGCCGCGGCCGACGGGGCGATGGCGAGTGCCGCCAGCTCGTCCCAGAGCCGGGTCGAGACGTAGGTGATCGGCGAGTGGCCGAGTGCGGGGTGCAGCCGGCCGTCCTCGTACCGGCGCAGCAGGCCCGCGGCCAGCAGCTGCTCGGGGTTCTCGGCGGGCTGGCCCGGCGGGGTGCGGTGCCCCGCCGGCGGTTGGTGGTTCATGGGGCGCAACGGTACCTCCGTCGACCCCGTGGACGCGGTGCGCGGACGGGGACGGCGGAGGCGGCGCCCGACGGTCCGCACCCCGGCCGATGGGGGTGCGGCCGGGTGTTTGCTACTCGACCACCAGCTCGACCGGAATGTTGCCGCGGGTGGCGCGGGAGTACGGGCAGACCTCGTGGGCCTTCTTGACGAGCAGCAGGCCGTTCTCGCCGGAGAGGGCCTCGGGCAGCTCGACGCGGAGCACCACGGCCAGGCCGAAGCCCTCGCCGTCCTTGCCGATGGAGACCTCGGCGGTGACGGAGACCTCGCCGGTGTCCACCCGGGCCTGGCGGCCGACCAGGCCGAGGGCGCTGGCGAAGCAGGCGGCGTAGCCGGCGGCGAACAGCTGCTCGGGGTTGGTGCCCTGCCCGCTGCCGCCGAGGGCGGGCGGCATCGCCAGGGCGAGGTCCAGCTGTCCGTCGGAGCTGACCGTGCGGCCCTCGCGGCCGTTCGCGGTGGCGGCAGCGGTGTACAGCGCGTCCATTCGACGTTCCCTTCTCTCCTCGGCGACCGCCCGGCCGCCCTCGACGACAAGTAGAGCACGCAATTCAATTGCGCACAACTCAATCGTGGACGGGCCGCTACCATGGGGGCATGACGAAGCTGCCCCGGGTGCCCGCTGCCGACGAGTCGTGCGACCCCGGCGAGGGGTCCGACCCCTGCGCGGTGCCGGGCGCCGGTGCGGCCCCTGGCGCCGGTGCGGCTCCGGGTGTCGATGCGGAGGGCCCCGGTGGGGCGTTCGACGGCGCCGACCTGCGCGAGCTGCCCGACGAGGAGCTGCTCCGGCTCGACCGGCAGATCTGCTTCAGCCTGAACGCGGCCTCGCGCGCCTTCACCGGCGTCTACCGGGTGCTGCTGAAGGACCTCGGCCTCACCTACCCCCAGTACCTGGTGATGCTCGTGCTCTGGGAGCACCGCGCGCTGCCGGTCAAGCGGATCGGCGAGCTGCTGCGCCTCGACTCCGGCACCCTCTCGCCCCTGTTCAAGCGGCTGGAGGCGGCCGGCCTGGTGGTCCGCGAGCGCAGCCCCGAGGACGAGCGCTCGGTGACCGTCAGCCTGACCGGGGAGGGGGCCGCGCTGCGCGAGCGGGCCGGGCGGGTGCCGCGCGGCCTGCTCGCCGCCACCGGGCTGTCGACGGCCGAGCTGGTCGCGCTGCGGGCCCAGCTCGGCCGGGTCACCGACGCCCTGGACGCGGCGCTCGCCGGGGGCGGCGGCAGCTAGGCCGGACAGGACCTGGCCGGCGGATCCGCCCGGGTCGGCGGACGGTTTGTCAAGCCGCCCACCCGCTCCGCTGTGATCTGCATCACCCAACGGGCGGTCGAGCCGTCGATCGAACGCTCGAATCCGCAGGTCAGTACGCGGTGGAAGATAACGGCCACAAACGGTCACATATTGCCCCGGCGATCCGGTTAACAACGGACGCCGTCCGGACGGTTACAGCACAAGCCCCACGGGTCCCACCCGCGCGGGCCGCCGACGCGCCGACCGGCGCCTCGGCCCGCTGAACCCAGGAAAGGGGGGAGCGTCGTGGAGACCCCGAGGTCCGGTCCCGTCCCGGGCGGCGCCGTTCCCGTCACGCAGAAGGACCCGGCGACCGACCCGCCGCAGGGCCCGGCCGACGACCCCGTCGACCGGCTGCCCGTCGACTTCACCGGCTTCTACGTCCAGGAGCAGTCCGGCTACCTGCGCTACGCCCGACAGCGCCTGCGCCACCGGGAGGACGCCGAGGACGCCGTCCAGAACGCGGGCGCGACCCTCTACCGCAACTGGCAGCGCGCCCTCGGCAGCGCCGACCCCAAGGCCTTCGCGTTCAAGATCCTCAAGGACGCGGTCGCCGACGTCCTCCGCGAACGGCACCGGACCGAACGCAAGCGCCTGCGCGTGATCGCCCAGCGCAACCCCGACACCAGCCAGGACGAGCTCGACGAACTCGCCGAACTCGACGCCCTCGACCGGGCGATGGAGGAACTCGGCCGCGCCGCACCGATCCAGGCCGACGTCGTCCGGCTGCGCCAGGCCGGCCGCTCCTACCTGGAGATCGGCAGCGCCCTGGGCATCGCGCACACCACCGCCCGCACCTACTACAGCCTCGGCCGCCGGCACCTCGACTACCTGCTCGACCGCGCCGACCTCGAACCCGGCGAACTCGACGGCCCCGGCGCCGCCGACGGTACCGGCGACGGCGGGGGGCGGCCCGCATGACCGGCACCGACGCCCGTATGGCGGGGGAAGCGGCCCGCATGACCGGCACCGACGCCCGTACGACGGGGGAAGCGGTCCGTGCCACCGGCACCGACCTGGGCGCCCTGCTGCGTGCCAGGGCCGACCGGCTCGAACGGGAGTACCGCGACCACGACCCGGTCGCCTTCACCCGCCGGCTGGCCGAACGCATCGCGGCCGAGGACGCCGCCGGGCAGCCGCCCGCGCCGGGCGCACGGCACCCGGCGGTCCGCGCCGCGGCCCGTCCGCCGGAGCGCACCGGCCGCTCTCCGGCGGCGGACCGCCCGCCGGCCGCCGACCGGGCGCCCGCCGCCGAACGGCCGCTGTCGCCCGGACCCTCCGCGGTTCGGCCCTCCACCGGACGGCCGGAGGCCCGGCGTGCCGGCCCCGCCGCCTGGTCCGCCGCCTGGTCCGCCGAGTGCCGGGCCGAACTCCGCCGCGACCTGCACCACCTGTGCGGCGCCGTGGCCGCCGCCGCCGACCCGTACGAACTCGCGCTCGGGCTCGACCCGGCCGGGCAGAAGGGCGTCAAACGGACGCTCGCCTGCCTGCTGTACAGCATCGGCCGGGCCGACGACGCGGTGTTCTGGTGGCGGATCGCCGCGCAGGGCGGCGACCACCTGGCCGTCCACTGCCTGGCCGTGCACTACACGGCGGAGGGCAACGACGGGGACGCCGAGCTGTGGCGGGGGCACGCCCGCGACCTCGCCTACCAGGACCGTCTGCCGGACGTCGCACTCGGGGCGGCCCGGCCGTACGACCCGGCCGCGATCGTCCGCACCCTCACCGAGGAGTTCGACGGCGGGATCGTGCTGACCCTGCGCGAGGTGCTCGCCCCGCCGCGGGTCCCGCTCGTCTCACCGGCCACCGAGGCCCGGCCGGTGCGCGGCCGCACCGTCCCGCCGCAGCGCCGCAGTCCGCTGCGCGCCCGCTGAAC
>NZ_JBSGXP010000200.1:0-12937 GCF_053610105.1 Kitasatospora sp. NPDC054939
AGACCGGGGCGGTGCCGCCGGCGGCACCACCGCCGCGCAGTTCGCCGGGCGGCGGGGGCGGCGGGGCGCTCGCCGGGTTGCGGCCGCCGGCGCCCTGCGGCGGCTCGGCGGCGGGCACCCCGGGACCGGGGGCGCCGGGCAGGCCCATCAGGCCGGGCATCGCGTCGGGCGAGGCGAGCACGGTCGGCGCGTGGTCCGCACCGGGGCCGCCGGCACCCGGGCCGGCCGGGGCACCGGGGCCGCCGGGCAGCTCGTCCGGACGGGCGAGCACGGTCGGCGCGTGGTCCGCACCGGGGCCCGCGGCACCCGGGCCGGCCGGGACACCGGGCGCGCCCGGCAGGCCGTCCGGCGGGGCGAGCAGGGTGGGGGCGGGCGCGGCGGCCGCGGGCGGGGCCGGCGGCATGCCGTAGCCGCGCTCGGGCATCAGCACGGTGGCCGCCTCGGAGCCGGCCGGGGCCGCCCCGGACAGGCCGGCGCCGTTGGTGCGCAGCCCGTCCGGCATCAGCATGGTCGCCGCCTCGGAGCCGGCGGGTGCGCCGGTGCCGTGCGGCGGGGTGCCCTGCGCAGGAGTGTGCGGCGGCGGGGTGGTGGCCTGCGGCGGGGTGTGCGGCGCGGGGGCGGGCTCGTAGGGGGCCGCGGGCGCCGGGACCGGCGCGCCGTACGGACCGTCCTGGCCGGGCGGCGGGGCGAGCATGGTGGGCGCGTCCCCGGCGGGGCGCTCGGAGACCGGCGGGGTGGTCAGCACCGCGGGCGCCGGCGGCACCGGGGCGGGCGCGGGCTCCACGGGTGCGGGCGCGGGCGCGGCGGCGGGCGCGGCCGTCCCCAGCCGCTCCGCCTCGGCGGCGATCGCCGCCGCACCGGCCTCCTGCAGCCACTGCGGCGGGCTGAGCAGGAAGGAGGTCGCCTCGACCGGGCCGGGCGCGGGGCGGGCCGCACCGGCCGGGTTGGCCGCGACCGGGCGGCCGTAGACCTCCTCGTACCGGCGGACCACCTCGTTGACCGGCAGGGCGGGCCAGAGCGTGCCGGCCCCGGAGTCCCTGGCGATCACCAGCCGGACCCCTCCGGAGCCGCCGGCCCCGCCGGACCCGTCCGCCGCCTGGCCGGGCTCGACCGCCCAGCAGACGTAGCCCAGGTCGAACTCGCGGACCCGCACCTCGCGCTGCTGAGCGCGCGGCACCCCGCTGTTGATCCAGTCGTCGGCGAGTTCCTGCGCCTGCGCGTACGTCACCACGCCCGGTTCACCCCTGTCCCCTTCGTCCCCGTACTGTCCGCCGCCACCGCTGATGCCACGTCGATCACGTCAGCCCACCGGTACGGCGCGGGCGAACCCGCCTTCCACCATCAGCTCCGCGACCGTCTCCAGCTCCGGCGGGCTGCCGGCCAGCCGGAGCAGGAACGCGTCGAAGTCGTCGCCGCAGGGCAGCAGCAGCCGGGCCACCCGGTCCTCGGCGGCCTCGGGCGCACCGGTGTCCCGCGCGTCGTCGTAGAGGCAGAACCAGAGCGAGCCGATCCGGTCGCCGCGCACCTTGAGGGCGACGATGCCGCCCTGGGCGTAGGCGATGCCCAGGTAGTCCTTGGTGAGGTGGTCGCGCAGGCACTTGTTGGCGTAGACGAGGTCCTCGACGCCGTACTCCTCGCTGAGCGTCAGGAACGGCTGGTCGAGCAGCAGCCCGAGGTCGGGGTCGAGCGCCACGCCGGCCGGGGCGCGCCCGCCGCCGAGCTTGAGGAAGGTGCGGTACGCGTCGGGCAGCCGGTAGCCGAGGCGCTCCTCGGCGCGCTGGACGAGGTCCTCGGGGACGCCGAGCGGCTCGCCGGCCTCGCCGGCCAGCGGGAAGTGCACCGGCCGGCGCTCCTGGAGCGGGCGGGTGCCGCGGCGGTCGTGGTCGGCGGAGGAGGTGGCGAGGCCGCCGTGGTGCCGCAGCAGGGCCTTGACCTCGACCGGGACCAGCTCCATCCGGCGCCAGCCGGGCGCCGCCCGGCCGACGGCGTGGTGCCAGGTCCAGCCGGGCGGGGTGGCGACGGCGGTGGCCAGGTCGGCCCAGAGCGGGTGGCCCTCGGTGTACAGGGCGGCGTTGGCGGAGACGTAGTCGGTCAGGCGCAGCTCGTCGACGCCGAAGCCCTCGGGCGGGTCGGCGACCTCGGCCGCGGCGGCGGCGTACGGACCGAAGTCCGGGTAGCCGTGCTCGTCCACCCCGACCCCGCCCGCGTGCTTCTCCGCACGCACCGGGTCCGGGAAGTGCACCACCTGACCTGCGTACGCCGCGTTGGGCACGGCGGCGATGCCGGGCCGACCTGTCGTCATCTGGGAGCCCCCACTGGCTGCTGCAACATTCTCCATCGCGATTGCTGGACACCAGCGTAGGGGGTGCCGCCCGCACCGGATCCCCCCGCCTGGGGAGACCCGGTGCGGGGCGGGTGCTCAGGCTGCGAGGGCCTTGGCCAGGGCCTCGGCGACACGCTCCTGCTGGCCCGCGGTGATCTGGGGGTAGAGGGGCAGGGTGAGCAGTTCGCGGGCGGCCAGCTCGGCGACCGGGAAGGCGCCCGCGCCGTGGCCGAGTTCACGGAAGGCGGGCTGCAGGTGGACGGGGACGGGGTAGTGGACGCCCGCGCCGATGCCGGCGGCGTTCAGGGCGGTGAGGACGGCGTCGCGGTCCCGGCCGGGGCCGATCCGCACCGCGTACAGGTGCCAGACGTGCTCGTTGCCGGGGGCGGTCCGCGGCAGGGCGACGCCGTCGATCCCGTCGAGCAGCCGGTGGTAGCGGTCGGCGGCGGCCCGGCGGGCCTCGTTCCAGGCGGGCAGCCGGCGCAGCTTGGCGCGCAGGACGATGGCCTGCAGGGCGTCCATGCGGGAGTTGAAGCCGTACCGCTCGTGCACGTACTTGCGGGCCGAGCCGTGGTCGCCGATCAGCCGGACGTTCCCGGCGAGGGCGTCGTCGTCGGTGACCACGGCGCCGGCGTCGCCGTAGGCGCCGAGGTTCTTGCCGGGGTAGAAGCTGGTCGCGGCGATCCGGCCGTGCAGGGCGCGGCCGTGCTGGCGGGCGCCCTGGGACTGCGCGGCGTCCTCCACCACCGGCAGGTCGCCGGCCGCGGCCAGCAGCGGGCCCATCGGGGCGAGCTGGCCGTTGAGGTGGACGGGCACCACGGCGACCGCCCCGGCCGCGGCGTCGGCGACCCGCGCCGGGTCGATCAGCAGGTGGTCGGGGTCGGCGTCTACCAGGACCGGCCGCAGCCCGGCCCGGACCACCGCCTCGGCGGTGGCGACGAAGGTGTTGGCGGGCAGCACCACGCCGCCGCCGGGCGGCAGGTCGAGGGCGCGCAGGGCCAGTTCGAGGGCGTCGGTGCCGTTGGCGGCGCCGACGCAGTGCCGGGCGCCGGAGAAGGCGGCGTACTCCTCCTCGAAGCCCGCCACCTCGGGGCCCTTGATGTAGCCGCCGGTGGCGAGCACCCGGTCGAAGCCGGCCCGGACCTCCTCCTCGACCTCGGCGTGGGCGGCCCGCAGGTCGACGAGCGGCACCGGTGCGTCGGTGGTCATGCCTGGTCTCCTCCTCGGCTGTCGCCGGCCGGGCCGACGGGGGCACTGCGGTCCGCGGGGCCGTCGAGGGCGCCGCGCAGGGCCTCGACCACCCGGTCCTGCTGCTGCTCGGTGAGCCCGTGGTACAGCGGCAGGATCAGCGAGCGGCGGGTGAGCAGTTCGGTGGCGGGCAGCGGCACCCGGGCGGTGCCCTTGTACGGGGCCTCCAGGTGGGCGGCCATGATGCCGCGCCGGGCGGAGACGCCCGCGGCGGCGAGCCGGGCGAGCAGCTCGCCGCGCCCAGGGGCGCCGTCCGGCGGCAGCAGCCAGCAGGACTGGTAGTTGGTGGTGCCGTGGGCCGGGTCGGCGACCAGCCGGGCCCCGGTACCGGCCAGCAGCTCCCGGTAGCGCTCGGCGAGTTCGCGCCGCCGGGCGACCATGGCGGGCAGCTTGCGCAGCTGGACCAGGCCGATCGCGGCCTGGATGTCGGTCATCCGGTAGTTGAAGCCGATCTCGTCGTAGGTCTCGAGCAGCGCGGCCCCGCCGGCCGCCGCGTGCCGGTCGGCGGCCGAGACGCTCATCCCGTGCTCGCGCAGCCGCCGCAGCCGGGCCGCGAGCTCACCGTCCCGGCAGGTGACCATGCCGCCCTCTCCGGTGGTCAGCAGCTTGCGCGGGTGGAAGGAGTACGCGGCGATCGCGGCGCCGGCCCCGGCCGGGCGGTCCCGGTAGACCGAGCCGGCGGCGCACGCGGCGTCCTCGACCACGGTGGCGCCGCGCGGTTCGACGAGGGCGCGGACGGCGTCGAGGTCGACCGGGACGCCGCCCTGGTCGACCACGACGACCGCCCGGGTCCGCGCGGTGAGCAGCGGGGCGACGGTGTCGGGGGTGAGGTTGCCGGTGGCCGGGTCGACGTCGGCGAAGACCGGCACCGCGCCGACGTAGGTGACGGCGTTGGCGGTGGCGACGAAGGACAGCGACGGGACGACCACCTCGTCGCCGGGCCCGACGCCGGCGCCGATCAGCGCCAGGTGCAGCGCGGTGGTGCAGGAGGAGACGGCGACGGCGTGCGGGACGCCGAGGTGCGCGGCGAAGGCCGCCTCGAACTCGGCGACCCGGGGGCCCTGGGCCACCCAGCCGGAGCGGACGGCCTCGGCGGCGGCCTCGGCCTCCTCCTCGCCGAGCCAGGGGATCATGACGGGGATGCTGGACACAGGTCTGCTCCGGGGACGGCGGGAGGGCGGCTCGGGTCCGGGTCGCCCCGGGCGCCGCAGGCCCGGGTGCGGGGCCCGCGGCGGGTGCTCAGGGGCGGGGTCTCACTGCTCGCGCCACCAGGCGACCAGTCGGCGCAGCCCGTCGTCGAGGCCCAGTTCGGGCTTCCAGCCGAGGTCGCGCTCGGCCGCCGTGATGTCGGCGAGCCGGCGGACCACGCCGCCCGCGGTGCCGCGGGCCGGGCCGTGCTCGACGTCCAGGTCGCTGCGGTCCATCGCGGCGAGCAGGGCGTCGGCGAGGCCGCGCAGCGAGACCTCGGTGGAGCTGGCGATGTTGTAGACGCGGTCGGTGACGGGCGCGGCGGCGGCGAGCAGGTTGGCCCGGGCGATGTCCTCGGTGTAGACGAAGTCCATGGTCTGGGTGCCGTCGCCGAAGATCAGCGGGGGGTCGCCGGCGGCGATCCGCTCCATCCAGCGGATGAACACCTCGGTGTACCGGCCGTGCACGTCCATCCGGGGTCCGTACACGTTGAAGTAGCGCAGGGCGACGTAGTCCAGCCCGTCCATGGCGTGGAAGCTGCGCAGCAGGCCCTCGTTGAAGACCTTGGCGGCCCCGTACAGGGTGTCGTTGTGGTACGGGTGCTGGGTCTCGGGCGTGGGGAAGACGTCGGCGAGGCCGTACACGGAGGCGGTGGAGGAGGCGACCACCTTGCGGACGCCGGTCTCGGCGGCGGCCTCGACCACGTCGAAGGTGCCGTCGACCATGACCTCCAGGGCGAGCCGGGGCTCGGTGGCGCACTGGGTGATCCGGATCGCCGCGAGGTGGAAGAGCAGGTCGGTGCCGGGTCCGAGGAGCTCGCGCAGCAGGGCGCGGTCGCGGATGTCGCCGTCCACCACCCGCAGCTGCCCGGGGGCGGCGGCCTCCCCGGCGTGCGCCAGGTTGGCGGCGCGGCCCCGGACGAAGTTGTCGAGCACGACGACCTCGCGGGCACCGGCCGCGATCAGCTGGTCGACCACGGTGGAGCCGATGGTGCCGGCCCCGCCCGTGACCAGGCAGCGGGAGCCCTCGATCTGTACAGCGTTCACCGCGTGGCGGCCCTCTCCTGAGCAGCGGACATTCGGTCGGTCGGCAGGGCGTGGTCGCGGCCGGCACCCACCGGGACGGTGGCGCCGCCGAGTTCGAGGCTGAGCGAGGCGGCCTCCAGCAGCTGCAGCACCCGCAGCCCGGCCCGGCCGTCGGTGAGCGGGGCCCGGCCCTCGGTGATGGCGGCGGCGAACTCGGCCATCACGTTGCGCAGTGCCTCCTGCTCGACCAGGGCCGGGGCGACCATCTCGCCGACCCGGTAGGAGATCAGCGCCTGGTGGCGGATGGCGTCGGTCAGCTCGTCGGGCGGGGTGAGGTCCACCCCGCGGTCGTGCACCGCCAGCCGGGCCTGCGGGTTGAGGTCGTCCCAGACCAGGGTGCGCCGGGAGCCGCCGATCAGCGTGGTGCGGACCTTGGTCGGGGAGAGCCAGTTGACGTGGCAGTGGGCCAGCGCGCCGTTGCTCAGCCGCACCGTCAGGTACGCCACGCAGGCGCGCCCGGCACCGATCGGGTCGGCGCCCTGGGCGGAGACCCCGACGGGTTCGACCCCGGGCGGCAGCACGAAGTCCAGGATCGACAGGTCGTGCGGGGCGAGGTCCCACAGTACGTCCACGTCGGGCTGGACCAGGCCGAGGTTGATCCGGACCGAGTCGAAGAACTGGACGTCGCCGATCTCGCCGCCGTGCACGAGTTCGCGGATGCGGCGCACCACCGGCGTGTAGCAGAAGGTGTGGTCGCACATCAGCACCAGGCCGCGCTCCTCGGCGAGCGCCACCAGGGCGGCGGCCTCCTCGGCGGAGGTGGTGATCGGTTTCTCCACCAGGACGTGCTTGCCGGCCTCCAGCGCGGCGCGCACCAGCCGGTAGTGGGCGGCGGCGGGGGTGGCGACGGCGACCGCCGCGACCCGTTCGTCGGCCAGCACCTCGTCGAAGGAGGTGGTGGCGCGCACGGTGCTGTACCCGCCCAGCACCCGGCGGGACCTCGCCTCGTCCAGGTCGCAGAGCCAGTGCAGCCGCAGGGCCGGTGTCTGCTGGGCGTTGCGCACCAGGTTCGGGCCCCAGTAGCCGGCCCCGACCACGGCGATGCCGATCGGTCGCGCCGGTACGGGCTGCGGCGGCGCCCCCGGTTCGGGCACGTGCTCGCCCGGTGCCTCGTTCGCGGTTTCCGTCATCGCAAGACCCCCCTTGCTCGACGCCGGGGCGCCCTTGCCCCGGCGGCCTCAACGGCCAGACCGAGCAAAGGAGTTGTCCTGCCCGCCCGCACTCCCCCGCGGACCGGCCGCCCCCTTGGCTCGCTGCAGGAACGCTACCGGCCGCTCCCGTCGCGGGGAGGCGGATTCGGGAAAACCGGGGACGAGTCGTGTGGACGGCGTGCGGATCCGGCCAGCTTTCCGTGCCCGTCGGCCGGTTGCCGCCGCCGCCCGGGCGCCGCCGCACCCCGATTGTGCGTCTGTCGGTGGTATTTGACAGGCTTGCCCCGGACCGAGGACCACCACGGCCGGGAGGAGGAGAGAGATGACCGACGCGCACGCGGCCCCGCCGCCCCTGCTGCAGCACCACCGGGACAGCCTGCTGCCCGCGGTCGCCGCCGCCCTCTCGCTGCGCGGCGGCGAGGTGCAGACCCTGGCCGGCGCCAAGTCCGCCGGCCGCCCGGCCCTGCACCCGCTGGTCGCCGAGTTCCTCGACACCCTGCCCGTCGAGCACCGCGAGCGCTTCGCCGGCCGCTGCCCGGAGGCGGTCCTGCTCTCCCAGCACCTGGCCGCCGTGGACGGCCGGCGCTCCAAGCGCGCCGCCCGCAAGCCGATGGGCCTGCCGGAGGCCCGCAAGTCGCTCAAGGGCGCGCGGCTCACCACCGTACGGATCCGCGAGGAGGGCGACCCGGCGCACGGCACCCACGCCCCGCCCTGCCGCTCCTGCGCCGCCCTGCTGGAGCACTTCGCCGTCCGGAGCGTCGCCGTCGGCCCGCCCGCGGGCTGAGCCGCCCCGCCCGCACGCCCCCCGTCCCCGAGCCCTGGAGCCCGCCCTGAATCCGCCCGGCCCGCCCACGTCCGCCCTCGGCCCGACCGCCGCCCGCACCCGCCCGCGCTTCCCCGCCGACGTCGCCGCCGCACTCAAGCAGGCCGGCTGGCACCCGGGGCGCTGGCAGATCCGGCAGGCGGAGGAATGGGCCGACACCCTGGCCGGGCACGGCGGCCCGGACGCACCCCCGCACGCGGTCTTCCCCGCGGCCGTCGAGGCCTGGGCCGAGTTCGGCGGCCTGGCCGTCGACCTGGCCGGCCCCGGCCGGGAGCTGGCCCGCACGCCGTTCCTGATCGACCCGCTCTGCGGGCTGCACCAGCCGCGCACCCTGGCCGACCTCGGCCGCGCGCTCGGCACCCGGCTCGCCCCGCTCGGCGAGGAGCGGTACGGCCAGGCCCTGCTCGCCCTCGACGAGGAGGGCCGGGTCTACAGCCTCGACCACACCGGCGAGTGGTTCCTCGGGTACGGCATCGACGAGGCGGTCAGCACGCTCGTGCTGGGCACCGCCCCGTCACTGCTGCGCACCGCCGACCGCTGAGCACCGCCACCCGGGCTGTGCCTAGCGCGGCAGCGGATCGCTCTGCACCGCGAGCCGGGACGGCAGCACCGCCTCCACGCGGAACCCGCCGTCCCGCTCCGGGCCCGCCGAGAAGCTGCCGCCCAGCGCGACCACCCGCTCGCGCATCCCGACCAGGCCGTTGCCGCCGCTGGGCAGCGCCGCGGCGGCCCGCTCCCCGCCCGGGCAGTCGTTGATCACCGACACCCGCACGCCGTTCGGCGCGTACGCGAGCAGCACCGCGACCTGTGCGCCGCCGGCGTGCTTGTGGGCGTTGGTCAGCCCCTCCTGGACCACCCGGAAGGCGGTCTGCTCGGCCTCCGTGCTGAAGTCCCGGCGGCTGCCGCTGACCGTCAGGGTCACCGCCATCCCCGCCGCCCTGGACTGGTCGACCAGCCGCGGCAGCCCGGCCAGCGAGTCCGGCGCCACGCCCGCGCCCTCGTCGGACATCCGCAGCACGCCGAGGATCTCGCGCAGCTCGTCCAGCGCCTGCCGGCCGACCTCGCCCATCAGCCGGGCGCTCTGTGCGGCCCGCTCCGGGTCCTTCGCCACGATCCGCTCCAGCGCACCCGCGTGCACCACCATCAGCGAGACCCGGTGCGCGACCACGTCGTGCATCTCCCGGGCGATCCGGGTGCGCTCCTCCAGCCGGGCCCGGCGGGCGCGCTCCTGGGCCTGTTCGGCCAGCAGGTCGAGCTCGGTCTCCAGGCCGTGCGCGCGGTCCTTCAGCGAGTCGATCAGCCGCCGCCGCGCCCCCATGTACAGGCCGGTCGCCACCGGCGGCACGGTCAGGCCGACGGCCACCAGCACCGACAGCAGCACCTGCCCCCAGAGCGGCGGGGCCTCCGGGGGCTGCTCGGACGGGCTGAGCATCGAGTACAGCATCACCCCGACCGCCTCGACGAAGGCGAGCCCGGACAGCGCGACCACCTTCCGCCGGCGCGAGGGCCACTCCCAGGTCTCCGCCAGCGTGTACAGCGACACCACCAGCAGGACGACGCCGAGCATCCCGGGCATCGCGACCAGCGCCACCAGGACCGGTACGGCCGGCCAGCGCCGCCGCACCACCAGGCTCGCCCCGGCCAGCGCGCCGAGCGTCGCGACGCCCACCACGGCGGGCACGCCCAGGTCGAAGCGGGGGGAGAAGAAGGCGACGCCGCTGAACGCGCACTCCAGGCCGGCGAGCGCCGCCAGCCCGATGTCCAGGAGGGCGCTGCGGCGCCGCTCCCACCACCAGAACGATCGGGCCGGCACGCGCTCCCCAGGCGACTTGCTCATAGCTCCACAGCCTACGGCGGAAGGATGATCCTTCCCCACCGGGTATGACCCCGACACATCCCTGATACCGACAGTGGTCCAGACCACATCCGTCACTCCGGCGACCTGTCCGCCATCCGGCCACCTCGCGGACAGTCGCACCCCTGACACCTATGCTGGTCGCGTCGGACAGCGCGGTCCGCACCCGTCACACGCAGCACACGCGCGCCGCCGTGGCGGCAGAGCCGTTGCCGAACCCCACCACCACAGGGAGCCAGCCGTGACCGCTCCGGTCCCCGCCCCGGCGGACAGCACCACCCCGCCGCCCGCCGCCGGCCCGAGCGCCGACAACACAGCGCTGCGGGCGGACATCCGCCGCCTCGGCGATCTGCTCGGCGAGACGCTCGTGCGCCAGGAGGGCCCCCAGCTGCTCGGCCTCGTCGAGCAGGTCCGACTCCTCAGCCGCACCGACGGCGAGGCCACCGCCGAACTGCTCTCCGACATCGACCTGGAGACCGCCGCCAAGCTGGTCCGCGCCTTCTCCACCTACTTCCACCTGGCCAACGTCACCGAGCAGGTCCACCGCGGCCGGGAGTTGGCCACCCGCCGCGCCCGCGAGGGCTCGCTGCTCGCCCAGACCGCCGACCAGCTCGCCGACGCCGACCCCAAGCACCTCCAGGACACCCTGGCCCACCTGGCCGTCCGCCCGGTCTTCACCGCGCACCCCACCGAGGCCGCCCGCCGCAGCGTGCTCAACAAGCTGCGCCGCATCGGCGAGCTGCTCGACCGCATCCACCGCGAGCAGATCATGGCCGGCCTCTCGCACGCCGACCCCGCCCGCACCAGCTCCGCCAAGCGCCAGGCCGACCGCCGCCTCGCCGAGGCCATCGACCTGCTCTGGCAGACCGACGAGCTGCGCATCGCCCGCCCGGAGCCCACCGACGAGGCCCGCAACGCCGTCTACTACCTGGACGAGCTCTACCGCGAGGCCGTCCCCGAGGTCCTGGAGGAGCTGCACGAGGAGCTCGCCCGGGTCGGCCTCGCCCTGCCCGACGGCGTGCGCCCGCTGACCTTCGGCACCTGGATCGGCGGCGACCGCGACGGCAACCCCAACGTCACCCCGCAGGTCACCTGGGACGTCCTCAACCTCCAGCACGAGTACGGCATCAAGGACGCCCTCGACGCCGTCGACGACCTGCGCAACTCGCTCTCCACCTCCGAGCGGCTGGCCGGGGCCTCCCCCGAACTGCTCGCCTCGCTCAACAACGACCTCCACCTGCTGCCCGAACTCAGCCCGCGCTACAAGCGGATGAACGCCGAGGAGCCCTACCGGCTCAAGGCCACCTGCGTCCGGCTCAAGCTGGAGAACACCCGCGAGCGCCTCGCCCAGGGCACCCCGCACGTCGCCGGCCGCGACTACCTCGGCACCCGCGAGCTGATCGCCGACCTGCGCCTCGTCCAGGACTCCCTGCGTGCCCACCGCGGCGAGCTGATCGCCGACGGCCGGCTGGCCCGCGCCATCCGCACCATCGAGGCGTTCGGCCTGCAGCTCGCCACCATGGACGTCCGCGAGCACGCCGAGGCCCACCACCACGCGCTCGGCCAGCTCTTCGACCGGCTCGGCGAGGAGGCCTGGCGCTACGCCGACATGCCCCGCGAGTACCGGCAGCGGCTGCTTGCCAAGGAGCTGCGCTCGCGCCGCCCGCTCGCCCCCACCCCGGCCCCGCTCGACGCCGCCGGCGCCAAGACGCTCGGCGTGTTCAGCACCATCCGCGAGGGCTTCGAGCGGTTCGGCGACGAGATCGTCGAGAGCTACATCATCTCCATGTGCCAGGGCGCCGACGACGTCTTCGCCGCCGCCGTGCTCGCCCGCGAGGCCGGCCTGATCGACCTGCACGCCGGCATCGCCAAGATCGGCATCGTGCCGCTGCTGGAGACCACCGACGAGCTCCAGCAGGCCGACCGGATCCTCGACGAGATGCTCTCCGACCCCTCCTACCGGCTGCTCGTCTCGCTGCGCGGCGACGTCCAGGAGGTCATGCTCGGCTACTCCGACTCCTCCAAGTTCGGCGGCATCACCACCTCCCAGTGGGAGATCCACCGCGCCCAGCGCCGGCTGCGCGACGTCGCCCACCGCTACGGCATCCGGCTGCGCCTCTTCCACGGCCGCGGCGGCACCGTCGGCCGCGGTGGCGGCCCCTCGCACGAGGCCATCCTGGCCCAGCCCTGGGGCACCCTGGAGGGCGAGATCAAGGTCACCGAGCAGGGCGAGGTCATCTCCGACAAGTACCTGCTGCCGTCGCTGGCCCGGGAGAACCTCGAACTGACCATCTCGGCCACCCTCTCCGCCTCCGCCCTGCACACCGCCCCGCGCCAGGCCCCCGAGGAGCTGGCCCGCTGGGACGCCGCGATGGACCAGGTCTCCGAGGCCGCGCACACCGCGTACCGTGCCCTGGTCGAGCAGGAGGACCTGCCGAAGTACTTCTTCGCCGCGACCCCGGTCGACCAGCTCGCCGCCCTGCACCTGGGCTCCCGCCCCTCCCGCCGCCCCGACTCCGGCGCCGGGCTGGACGGCCTGCGGGCCATCCCGTGGGTCTTCGGCTGGACCCAGTCCCGCCAGATCGTCCCCGGCTGGTACGGCGTCGGCTCCGGCCTCGCCGCCGCCCGCGCGGCCGGCCTCGGCGGCGTGCTCGACGAGATGTACGGCCAGTGGCACTTCTTCCGCAACTTCCTGTCCAACGTCGCCATGACGCTGGCCAAGACCGACCTGCGGATCGCCCGCCACTACGTCGAGCAGCTGGTGCCCGCCGAGCTGCACCACGTCTTCGACCAGATCGTGGCCGAGCACGAGCTGACCCTGCGCGAGGTCCTGCGGCTGACCGGCGAGGGCGAGCTGCTGGAGCACAACCCGGTGCTCAAGCAGACCTTCACCGTCCGCGACGCCTACCTCGACCCGATCTCCTACCTGCAGGTCGCGCTGCTGCGCCGGCAGCGTGAGGAGGCCGCCACCGGCCGGCACGAGGACCCGCTGCGGGCCCGCGCGCTGCTGCTGACCGTCAACGGCATCGCGGCCGGCCTGCGCAACACCGGCTGACCCGGCAGGACCGCCCCGCAGGGCCCCGCGACCGGTAGAACTCGAGCACCGGCCGCGGGGCCCTGCGCCGTTCCGTGGCCGGTGCGCCCGGACACGACGGAGGGCCGGGGGCCCGGGGGCGCCCCCCCGCGCCCCCCCCCCCCCCACCCTACCCCCGCGCCCCCGCGCCCCCCAGCCCCCGGGCGGCCCCCCACCGCCCGCGCCCCCCC
>NZ_JBSGXP010000201.1:0-12464 GCF_053610105.1 Kitasatospora sp. NPDC054939
CCCGGGCACTCGGTGAGTGCCCGGGCCTTCGCGCGAGGGTTTTCGGGGGGTGGTCCTCAGGAGGCGGTGCGCACCGCGGCGTCGGCCGCGACCGGGGTGACCTCGACCAGGCCGGTCTCGCCGAACGTCAGCTTGCAGGTGTCGGCCCGGTAGGTGGAGACGGCGAGGGCGACCAGGCGCCCGGCCGCAGCGTACTGGGTGGTCATCACCAGGACCGGCGAGCCCGGCGGGCGCTCCAGCAGGGCGGCCACGTCGGCCTCCGCGACGCCCAGCTCCACCGAGCGGGACTCGCCGTCGACCTCCAGGCGCTCCAGCTGGCGCAGCACCGAGCGGGCGCGGTCGCTCTCGGCCCGGAAGCCGGGCAGGTGCGGCAGCGCGGCGGCGGGGACGTGCAGGGACTCGGTCGCCATGTTGACGCCCTGGACCATCCGCACCCGGCGGACGGTGTGCACGGTCGCACCCTCCTTGACGCCCAGGCTCGCGGCGAGCCGCGCGGGGGCCGGGGAGGTGGTGCAGTCGACGGTGCGCCAGGACTGGCTGCGGCCGACGCCGGGCCAGCCCTCCTCGTTCCGGTTGACCGGCACGCCGACCCGGGGCGCGGCGACCAGGGTGCCGATGCCTCGCCGGCGGACCAGGCGGCCCTCCAGCTCCAGCTGGTCGAGCGCCTGGCGCAGGGTGGCCCGGGCGACGCCGAAGCGGGCGGAGAGCTCGCGCTCGTTGGGGAGCACCTCTCCGGTGGAGAACTCGGTGTCGATGGCACGGAGCAGCACCGTGCGCAGGTGCCAGTACTTCGGTTCCGGTACGGCCGTGAGCTGTCCTGTCGTCCCCACCAGGTCCTCCACCCTGACTCCTGCGCCGGTCGGACCGGTCGGCCCTTCGGCACCCTGCCGACAAGAGAGGGCGGATCCGGCTCCGCTGTCCGCTGTCGCGGCAGGTGGGAGAGCGGGGCTTTATCCGTCCTTCTTTATTAAAGGTCTTTGCAGTAAGTGACCCTAGGGGCTGGATCGGGAGATGGTCAAGACCAATGGCAGCGCCCGACCGCATTCTCGCCCAGTTTCATGCCGCGTTCACGTCAGACGAGTGATCCCCGTGCGACACCGCCCGCCCGTGGCACCATGGTTCGCGTCCTGCCCGCCTCCCCGGCCCCGGCTCGGTAGGCTGCCCGGGTGATCGTGGTGACGAGTGTGAACGTGAACGGCATCCGGGCGGCGGCGAAGAAGGGCTTCGTCGAGTGGCTGGCCGCCACCGGGGCCGATGTGGTCTGCCTGCAGGAAGTGCGCTCCGAGGAGCACCAGCTGCCGCCGGAGCTGCGCGACCTGGACGGCTGGCACGCCGTCTGGGCGCCGGCCGCCGCCAAGGGCCGGGCCGGTGTGGCCGTCCTGTCCCGTCGACAGCCTTCGCGCACGGCGGTCGGATTCGGCTCGGATGAATTCGACAATTCGGGCAGGTATGTAGAAATCGACCTGCCCGGACTGACGGTCGCCAGCCTCTACCTCCCCTCCGGCGAAGCCGGCACCGAACGACAGGAGGAGAAGGAGCGCTTCATGGCCGAGTTCCTTCCCCACCTCCGCCGCCTGCGCGCCCGCGCCGAGGCCGAGGGCCGGGAGGCCGTGGTCTGCGGCGACTGGAACATCGCCCACCGCGCCGAGGACCTCAAGAACTGGAAGGCCAACCAGAAGTCCGCCGGCTTCCTCCCCGAGGAGCGCGCCTGGCTCACCGAACTCTACGGCGACGCCGGCTGGGTCGACGTCGTCCGTGCCCTCCACCCCGACCGCACCGGCCCCTACACCTGGTGGTCCTACCGCGGCCGCGCCTTCGACAACGACACCGGCTGGCGAATCGACCTGCAGTGTACAACTCCGGGCCTCGCCGCGAAGGCGGTCGAGGCCACCGTCGAGCGCGCTGCCACGCACGCCGAACGCTGGTCCGACCACGCCCCGGTGACCGTGCACTACGACCGGGACTTCTGATTCGGATCGCCAGGCCAGCCGCCTTGGTCAGCGTCATGTGCACGCAGTTCGGCTGGCCCGGTTCAGCTCGTACGTCAGCACGACGGCCCGGCCCAGGCAACGAACTCCGGGCCGGGCCCGTCGGCCTGCCGTCACGCACATGCCCGACCGGGCCACCCGTGGCAGGTGGTTGCCTGATACCCAAAGGCGTGCCGGCGCCGCGATGTGTCAGGTAGGGATCAGGAAGACTAGCGCGAGCGAATCGTTGCTGAAGTGTCGAGAATCGGGCTACTCCGAAGGGACACAACCTTCATCTCTCACGCAACATCGCGTCAGTTGGTTCTTCGTGCAACGAACCCACCTCCAGGTTCAGGACACACGCAACCGGTCAAGATCACCTGACCAACCACGCGCGGGTGCTGGCCGTGATCGCCCGCGACCCCGGGACCCGCTTGCGGGACATCGCCGCCGTGTGCCGGCTAACCGAGCGCGCCGTCCAGGCCGTTGTCGGCGACCTGGAGCGCGAAGGCTACCTCACCCACACCCGCGACGGGCGCCGCAACCGCTACCGCATCGCTCCCAACACCCACCTGCGCCACCCCGCCGAGGGCGGCCTGCCCGTCGAAGCCCTCCTTACCCTCCTCGCCGACCCCGCCATCACCCTCGACGCAGATACCCCCGCCGACACGCAGCGCTCCGACCTGCGGCAGGTCGACGGGCACGCAGATTTCGGCTCCCGTTCCCACTCCCCCACGGGCCAGGCCGCTGCCCCGTAGCCGCCGACAGGCCTGGCTCGGAGCGCAACGCGCGCCGCATCGGTCGGTCCGGTCGGCGCAACGCAGCCGCACACGTGCGGCTGCCCGGTCGTAGCGTCGTGCGTATGACGACCGACGAGACGGCAGCGGTGGTGGGGGTGCGTCCGGCGTGCGAGGTGTTCGCCGCGCTGGAGGAGCTCTCCATGCGGCGCCGGCCGTGGACGGACTACGAGCAGGGCATGCTGCACGCCTACCGGTGGGCGGTGGGCACCCAGGACCTGGCACCCGCCACAGCCGCCCAGGCCGTGGGAGCGGTGGGGCCCTGCCGGGCGCAGCTGCTCGCGGAGTGCCAGGCCACGGCGGTGCAGATCCGGATGGGTGCGGGCTGGAGCGTGGCGGACGCTGACCGGATGCTGGGCGCTTTCGCGGTCCTGGCCTGGCTGTGCGGGCACCATGACGACCGGCCCTGACAGCACGGCGATGCCCCGCCTCTCTGCGAGAACGGCGCGACGGCTTCCGGTGCATTTCAGTGACCGGAAGGCCCTGGCCGCGGCGGCTGGATGACGGTCCGGACCGGCGTCGGCTCACCGTCCGCGCCAAGTCCGGAGACGACGACGGGCCTGGCGCGGACGGTGCCCGGCTCTCGCCCTCCCCCGCTGCCGTGTGACGGTCCGCCCCCGGCTGCCAGGGGGCGGACGGCATCACGGCGTCCTGCGGCGCGGCTGATCGCGTCCTCCGTCTCAAGCCTTGGCTGTGCGGAGCTTGCCTGGGTAGGCGTGCGGCGTGGACGAGCAGGAGGTGCCGCGGCCGGAGGCCGGGGATCTGCTGGCCGGGGGGCACGGGCACAAGGCGCAGTGAGGCGAGGCGGTCTGGCCACAGCCCACCGCAGCGGCAGCTGCAGCCATGTACGCACTCGCTGTGCGACGCAGCCGGGGGGCCGTCCAGCAGGGACGGCAGGGCAGCGCTCGATCCCGTCCTGCAGCACCCGACGAGGCTGACCGTGCTGGCCTTCCTCTCCGGCTGCATCGAGGCCGAGTTCTCCGTCGTGCGCGACTACTGCAAGGTGTCCGACTCGGTGCTCAGCAAGGCTGCCGCCGCCCTGGAGGCGGCCGGCCACATCAAGGTGAAGAAGGGGTACGTGGGCAAGCGCCCGCGCACCTGGCTGGCTGCCACCCGGCCCGGACGGGACGTTCTCGCAGCCCATCTGGCGGCGCTTCAGCAGCTCGCCTCAAACGCGAGAGAGGCCGGGTCCGCGTCCGCAGAGTCGGGCTGAGGGCGTGGAATGCCGCCCGGGACCGGGCCGGAACGTGGCAGACGCGGGCCGGATGCTGGACGCTTTCGCAGCCCTGGCCTGGCTGTGCGGGCATCTCAACGACCGACCCTGACACCCGGCCCGCCCACCGGTCCGGGCTGGTCCTACCTGTGCAGAGCGAGCCCATCGGGCGCGGGCGTGGACGCCATGATGGTGCACAGGGGGATCGCCAAGTAGAGGTGCTCCCACAGCCTGCGCACGGCGTCGGCCAGGGGTTCGTTCTCGAGGCTGGTGCAGCCCGCGCACGGCCCGGCCCACAGCGGCGGCGCCAGTCTGCTGCCGCGTTCCTGTGGAGGGTCGGGCAAGGAGGACCGCGAGGGTGTCGGCGCGCTAGCCCGGGCGCCGCCGACCAGATGGCCGGAAAGCCAGGCCCAACCAGGCGACCTGGCCGTTGTCCCAGTACGAAAGCTTCTTCGCGCGCAGCGCGTCCCATGAGGCCAGCGACGCTGGGATATCGAATCGGTGTACAGAGCGCTACTAAAAGCGACCTAGAAGCTCAACCAAACGCGCTCTGCCTGGCGCCCCAAAAGAAACGGTCAACCAAAACTTGACTGCGCGCCAGGCATGCTTTGAGCGATACTGGAGAAGAAGCGTCTTCAAGGCTCGACAGCCCCCACTCGCGGCAGATACCCAGAGTTATGAGCGCTCACATGACCCATCACACACGTAGGCATGAATCCGAAGATCCCACCGAAGTCCAGGCGGCGCCAACCATGGATGATGGGGTGGCAGTTGCAGAGGCCATCCGCCGCGAAGCGCAGCGCCTAGTAGGCAATCATCCTGACCGGATGGAGCGCGTTTACGAACTGCTCGGAAATACCCAAAAGCGACTGATCGACAGCGGGCAGTCAGATATTGCCGAAGCGCTCAGCCTTGAGCCCTGACCAAACTCCGAATCACCCTTACGACTTGGAGGCGCACTCGACGCCCGCAGCCTCCATCGACTGACGGACTTGCGGCGCGCTTTCGAGCATGCATCCACCACAAGGATTGCCATGCGCACCCCGCCCATCCCACAGGAATTAGGCCTGCTATCTCGAGCCGATGTGGATAGCCTTCCGAGCGACCACCCTCTACGGGTATCACTTCAGTGGATCGAGGGCTTCGTCGCCAAGCCGCACCCCAAACTCGGAAGAAGTGGCGTCGTCTGCCCATTCATTCCAGGCGCACTTAAGAAGGACACCATTTGGTTCGCCCTTCCGAGCGGCCCGATTTACCTACCTGGAGACATAAAGGACATTATCGAACACTACCGAGGGGTCTTCGAGAAGATCCACCCTCAATCCAGGCCGGAATCTTACTTCAAGACAATCGTTGTAGCCTTCCCTGGAGTTGGCCCAGGCAGAGCAGGACGCTTCATCGACGATGTTCAGGCTGACCTCAAACCACACTTCATTGCCCGCGGACTCATGCTTGGAGAGTTTCACTCAAACAATACTGTGAAAGGGTCCTACAACGCAACATTCTATCCACTCAGGAGTCCATTTCCACTTCTTGCGATCCGCAGGATGGTTCCACAGGACAGGTCTTTCCTGACCGGGGAGAAGGTGCCCGAATCGAAGCGGGTCGTTTGGCTCAAGGCTTACGTCGACGAGCTTCAACACATGCCTGGCCAAGAGCATAAAGCATGGGCTATTGAACTCAAAGAACTCCTGGACAACCTGCTTGAAGAGGGAGCCTCAGAGCGGGGCGACGAAGAGGGGGAGGAGATTCGGAATCACGACGAGGCTGCGTAATACCTTACAAGCTGGTGTGGGATTGCATGGTGGCACAGCGGGCCTAAGCTGAGATCGTGTCTGCGGCAGTTCAGACTCTTTTGCTGCCGCGCACTCTCTCGGGTTGTGTATTTAAGCGGCTCCTCACAACCCAGGGTGTAGTCGTGAAGTCGCCGGTTTCCAGCCATCATGACCCGGATGTGGCGCGCGTCGGGCGTACCAGCCCGACCGGCGTGGCGAGGAGGACCAGCAGGCCGGCTGCGGCGGCCGGCCAGAAGTCGAAGAGGCTGGTGAACGGTCCGGTGGTCAGCAGCAGGGTGCGGTGCGCGCAGACCACGCGGCACCACTCGTTGGTGGCGTCGATCTTGCCGCGCGGCGAAGGCGCTCGCCGCGCTGGACCGGCCGCTGCTGGTCTGGATCCAGAACCCGGAGTACAACGAGTTCGACTCGGCCGACTTCTGCGCCGGGCACCGGGGACCGGGGACAAGCTGTCGGAGAGCGGATCACCAAGTTGCCGGTGCGCCAGTCGTAGCGGATGGAGCGGGTCTGGACCCCTGACGAGGAGAGCAGCGAGGCGCACGACGCGGCGCACGAGAAGGCCGCGGTGACGATCCACGGGCAGGTCCGAGGGACCTGGACGCCTACGCCACGATCGCCTACGAGATGACAGGCTGGCCTCCACCAGGACGGCGAGGATGACTTCGACGACGGGGACGACCAGGGCAAGGTGACCGGCGAACTGGACCTCGCTCTGGATTGGGCCCGCGCCGTGGTGTGCATCCGCCAGCAGTCCCCGCCCTGGCCGGTCCGCGACGTCCTGCTCGACAACGAGCTCGACAACCGGCACTGTCGAATACGAGACCAACCTCCTTGCGCCCGCCTCCGGCGACCACCTCGAAGCGATCGGCACCGCCTTGAAGTCCGGCGTCTGCCAGCTGGAGGTCTACGGCGTCCAGGCCGACGGCACCAGGAGACTCCTCGCCAACGGTCAGCAGACCCTGATCCGCGTGAACAGGCCTGCCGATTGCGCCCCCAGCGGTCCAGTCCGGGCCAAGGTCATTTTTGCCCACCATCGCCGTCCTCGTCCCCCTCCGGGGTGTCCGCGTCGCGCAGCGGGCGCAGGGCGCCGGCGGCCGGGACGCTGTAGCGGCCGAGCAGATTCAGGTAGCGGTGCTTGAGCGCGGAGCACTGCTCCTCCGAACCTTCGGAGACTGGAACCCGAGCGCGAACCTGATGGCCGGCCGGCCCTCGGCGTGCAAGACGCGCGGCACGGTCAACTGGGATTGAGTGGAGCAAGCTGGATCGCATGAGGTGCCAAAGTCCCCTCTCCCGTTCTGGAGAGGGGACTTCCACGACGAGGGCTAGCGGTGCCGGCCGGCGCGCAGCTTCCGTGTTGCCAGCGGAACGCCGCGAACGACGCCATCGCCTTCGATGCCGTGAACAATCCGTTGAGCAACTGCGAAGTTCGGTGCCAGGGCTTCAGGGACCCACTGGTAGCCGTCCCACCGGAGGATTGCGCGGGGGCGGTCCTGGTGGAGATGCACCGGGGCGTTCTCGTGGTCGATCGTGACAGCTTTCAACTGGCCGACCGGGCGTAGGCGTGCTGCCCGGCGTGCGGCCCATTGAGCCAGCGGCTCTTCGTTCTCCACTTCGTGCCCCTCTCGTCCCGTCCTTCAGGCTACCGGCGTCGGAAGGTCCCAGCCGATGGCTTCCGTCTTCCACCATGCACGTTGGCGTCCGGCGCTCACCGTGATCCCGAAGTCCGTACGGGCCGACGGGGCCGCGAACTGGTCGGCCAGTTGCTCGACAACGTCCCAGAGGCGGCGTGGTCCGGCCTGGCGAACGGACCCAGCAAGGCTGGCCGTCGCAGCCGACCCGTCCGGGGTCCAGATTCCGACGCCGGCCACCTGACCGTCGGTGGCGTCCCACGTGCAGCTCCGGTAGCCCGGCGCTGCGAGCGACAAGGGGAACTCCAGCCGCTTCAGCACCTCAGCAACAGGAACCGTCGTGGTGGTCGGCTTCTCCATGGCCAGCAGCTCGAACTGCGGGCGCACGCGGGAGGACCTCCGTGCCATGAAGTACGCGCCCTGTGCCAGAAACCGCCCAGTGGCTCGACCGTTGTCGACCGTGACCTTCGCCAACCCCCATCCGATCGGGACGATCATCACGGCGCCATCAGCGGCCTGGTGGAGCCAGGCCGGCGGAATCGATTGCATGCCGCAGGTGGCAATGATCCGATCGAACGGGGCCTTCGACGACACCCCCAGTGCGCCGTCCCCGGTGTGGATCGATGGCCTGTACCCCGCGGACTCAAGCCGCCAAGCGGCGTCGGTTGTCAGTTCGGGGTCGACATCCACGGTCGTTACGTTGCCTTCACCGAGAACGTGGGACAGGAGAGCCGCGTTGTAGCCGGTGCCGGTCCCGACTTCGAGGACACGGCCTCCTGCCTGGACATCCAGAGCGTCCAGCATCGACAGCATCAGCCCCGGTTCGCTTGACGACGACGAGGGCTCCAGCTCCCGAAGCTGGGTCGTGAGAGCCCGATTCGCGTATGCGCTCCTGAGATAGCCGGGATCGGAGGGCGTGACCACCGCCCACTGCCCAGTGTTGTCCTGCTCGTAGAACCTTGGGACGAACAGGTGGCGAGGTACGAGGCGGACGGCATCCGTCCACTGTCGGCCGTGACCAGCAGCGGCCAGTTCATCAGCGAGAAGGGCCCGCAAGGCCTCAGCGTCGATGGTCATGTCACCGCTCCTTGCAGCAGGGAGGCGTGTGCCTCGGCGATCGGCAGTCCGGTGGACGCTGAGATGAACTGCCACTGTCCGGCGGGATTGCATTCGAAGAACACCCACTCGCCACCAGGCGTTACAGCGAAATCGAGCGCCCCGTAGTTGAGTTGGTACGTGGCCATGAATCGTCGCACACTGTCCGCAACGACATCGGGGATCTCGACCGACTCGTACTCCAGTGCGTCGTAGTCGCTCCTCCAGTCCACCAGAGAGGCAGCACTGCGCGCGTGAATGGCGACCGGGAACATCTCGTCGCCCACGACGGTCAACCGCACTTCGAACCTCTTGGGTACCCACTCCTGAAGCATGTGCGCCGTCAACTCGATCGACTCGTCGAGCTCGGATGCCTCGAATCGACGGGTGGGAAGCATCATGGAGCGGCCGTCCAGTGTGATGGCCCCGGCGGTAACCGGCTTGACGATCAGCGGCCCGCCGATCGACTCGGCCCACCGCTTCGCGCGGGGCAGGCTGTTCGTCACAAGGGTCCGGGGGACCCGCAGGCCGGAAGCGGTCGCCGTGACGAGCTGGCCCGGCTTGTGTGCAGACGCCCGATACACGTCGGGATGGTGCATCCACACGGTAGGCAGCGAACCCAGGACCTGCACCATGCCGATGAGCGCCTGCCCCTGCGACCATTCCCGGTAGGCGGGGTCGACCTCAGCGCTGACTGCGGGCAGGCCGGGCCGCCTGTAGTAGACGGCCCGGACCTCCTCCAACCGCACAGCGCGGGCGCTGGTGACCAGTTCCCCGGACCATCCCGGAGCCTGGCCGTCGTGCTCGGCGACCAGGTCAAGGTGTTGGGGGAAATCAGCCAGGTCGAACCGCATCACGGGTACGCTCCGCTCGCGCAGGGCATCCACAACCAGATCTGCGGTGGGGTCCATGTCCTCAGCGACGACGAGGACATGCCCGCTCTGTGCGCCAGGCATGGGCTACGCCACCTCGTCCCCGGGGAAAGCGTAGGGGTCGGGGCCCTCGTCGGCCGGACCGTTGGAGTCGTTGTTGGTTCCGGTGCTGGAGCCGGCCACCGGGGTGTGGGCCCAGAGGCTACCGTCGACGTTCATCACGTTGACCTGGCGCTCCGGGTCGTAGGTGAACTCGGAGGGGTCGATGCGGACCGTGTACGGGGGCTGGACGGCGCGCGCGCCGAACGGCACCGTCGCGCCCTCCGTGCGGTCCAGGGTCTGGTTGGACATCTGTGCTGTGCTCCTTTCATGCAATCTGATGGTGCAGTGGTGGTGCAGACCTCCCGGGTCGGGTGTTGTCGTCCGACCCGGGAGGGGACTTGGAGGCGCCAGCCGGATTGACTGGGTCAGGAGACCGGCGCCGCTACCCCCAGCCGACCGGCATGCCTACGAGTGCTGGGCGGCAGCATCGTTACGTCGGAGGGCATGGACCGCATGTAGGCCAGCGGGTGTTCGTCGGGTGGTGAGTCAAAGTCACGTGTGCCCACTGCTGGGCGCCCTCGGGCAGGTATTCCCACCGCCCGGTTCGGAAGGCATCCCACTGTCCGTTGGTCAGCAGGGCCTCACCGAGGTCCATGAGGTACTCGGCTTGAACGTCGGCCACACGAGCACCTGCGGCCAGGATCGCGGAGGCGACCCGGGCAAAGGTCCCGGCCGCCGCGTGCCCGGTCAGGCTGTTCTCGGTCCGGGGGTTCTGGAACCAGAACTCTGCGCGCCACTCGCTGGCGAACCAGGTTGCGAGACCGGTCAACAGGTCAGCTCCAATCCGGGGTTCGAACAGGTAGAACTGCCTGCATGGCCATGCGGTGCACGTGGGCCACGAAGGCTTCGTGGTGACGCTCGCAGGCCGGCATGCTGACCAGCGCGCCTGCGGCGTTCAGGTAGTAGAGAGCGGGTGCAACCACCGTGTGGCGCCCCTTGCAGGGGGCGCAACGACCGAGGCGGTACTGGCTTGCCGGCGGAATGCGTGTCACCAAGTCGTCCTCCGGCGGAGGATGTTGCTCGGTGGTCACGTGAGCCATCCGGGCCGGGTGGCGGGCTCCACCGACCCGTGCTCCGCATTGCCGATCGCCCAACCGTCAGGGCGACTCCACCATGCGTCGTCGGGTGCCCGGTCGCCGAACGAGCGATCACTGGTCCACTCAACGGGTCGGTTGCCTTGAGCCAAGGAGTCGGGTTGTGCCCACCGTTCGCGGCTCACGCGTTCCACTGCCGCAAGGCCGCCAACGGCAACCGACCCGATCGGAAGTGCGGCAAGCAGCAGTGTTGCAGCGCTCACGACGACTCCTCGTGCAGCAGTCGGCGGTACGGCCGGCCACTGGTCCCGGGGGCGATCTCTCGCGGCTCGCACAACTCCAGGTCCCGAGCGCTGGTTGTCCACTCCAGGCCGCCGCCGAGCGGCCTCAAGTAAGCCACGCCAAAGAGGAGTTCCATGAACACGCCTTTGCGCGGCCGGCCGTTCAGAAGGTGTCCACGGTCCCGCACCACCTCGTGCAGCTCGGGCAGTACAGGTCTCTGACTCTCAGACATGGGGGCTCTCCGTAGGTAGCGCTTCGCTCTCGGCGTCTCACCTGGTGTAGCCATCGTGGCGTGCGTCACCTACAATCGGAAGCCTTTCCCACTTGACAGTTGCCACGGTGGGATTCGATCCGAGGCGAAGGTCTGATCATGCGCGAGACACAGCTGGACCCGTCTGCGTCGCCGCTTGCTGCATTCGGCGCACAACTCCGCAGGTCACGACAGACTACCGGGCTGACTCAAGCCGAGTTGGGCAAGCGCACTCAGTTGAGTGACAGTCAGATCTCCAACCTCGAACGGGGTACGCGCAGTCCCACACTTGACTGGGTTCGTAGCGCAGATCGCGTCCTTCAGACCGGCGAGACGTTGGAGTTGACCTACTGGACCCTCAACGGCTCATCCCTTCTACCGGGGTACCCCGAGTATGTGACCAAGGAGCGGGAAGCCCTGGTCGTACGGCTGTTTGAACTCGGCGTCATCCCTGGTCTGATCCAGACCCGCGAGTATGCCGAGGCCCTGGAGGCCGGGGCCGTTGCGCGCGGCAGCGTTACGGCTGAACAGGGAGCCGAGTGCGTTCGACTGCTCCTTGACCGCCAGAAGCGGATCAGCCGAGATCCAGCCCCGTTGGTTCACGTCATTCTCGACGAGAGCTGCCTGAGGACATCCGTGGGCGGAGAAGCCACCATGGCTGCCCAGTTGGAGCACATCGAGGGTTTGGCGCTTCGGCCCAACTACGTAGTGCAGGTTGCTCCGTACGACCTGGGTGCGCTGCGGCCCTTCATGCGCTCCATGTCGCTCCTCTACCTTGGCGACGGTACTGCGCTCGGGTACACCGAGACCCATCAACGCGGCTACCTGGAGAGCGACCGGGCCACCGTGTCAACCTGGGCGAGGGAATACGATTTGCTCCAGGTTGAGGCGTTGTCTCAGGTGGCATCGCTCAAATTGATCAGCAAGGTGCGAAGGGACTCTTCAGCATGAGCGAGCACGTTGACCTGACCGGCACTTCCTGGGTCAAGAGCAGCTACAGCGGCAACGGTGGCCAGTGCGTGGAGGTAGCACCCGGCTTTCCGGGCCTCATGCCCGTACGTGACTCCAAGGACCCCCAGGGGCCCGCCCTGATCTTCACTGCCGACGCCTTTGCGGCCTTCGTGGACAGCGTGAAGGCCGGCCACTTCGGTGAGGTCTGATCGAACGTCATGGCCCCTGTTCGCGGGAACAGGGGCCATAGCCGCGCGCAACCCAGCGGCAACTGCACGCTGAGGGTTCACGTGATCAAGGTCGCTCGAACTGGGCTTCAGGTCGAGCGCCTTGTGTGTGCTACGTTCCGTGGTCCAACCGTACACAGGTGACCCCGGCGGTGCGCTACTGACTTCGGCGCTTCGAGGTGATTGGCCTGTTTGTGTAGCTGACTGACGGTCTTTTGCGCGCTATTCCGTTGGTATGCGCTATGCGGATGGG
>NZ_JBSGXP010000202.1:0-12404 GCF_053610105.1 Kitasatospora sp. NPDC054939
GCCCCCGGGCCGTGAACCCCTCCGAGAGGCTGGACGTGAGCATCCCGAGCACCCTGATCACCGGCATCGGCAGCCTGGTCACCAACGACCCCGCGCACGGGACCGGGCCGCTCGGCCTGCTCACCGACGCGGCCGTGGTCGTCGACGACGGCACCGTCGCCTGGGTCGGCCCCGCCGCCGCGGCCCCCGCCGCCGACGAGCGCTTCGACGCGCAGGGCCGCGCCCTGCTGCCCGGCTTCGTCGACTCGCACGCCCACCTGGTGTTCGCCGGCGACCGCACCGCCGAGTTCAACGCCCGGATGTCCGGCCAGTCGTACACCGCCGGCGGCATCCGCACCACGGTCGCCGCCACCCGCGCCGCCACCGACGCCGAGCTGGACGCCAACCTGGCCCGCTTCGTCCGCGAGGCGCTGCGCCAGGGCACCACCACGATCGAGTGCAAGTCCGGCTACGGCCTGACCGTCGCCGACGAGGCCCGCGCGCTGCGGATCGCCTCCTCGTACACCCCCGAGACGACCTACCTGGGCGCCCACGTGGTCGCCCCCGAGTACGCCGAGGACCCGGCCGGGTACGTCGACCTGGTCACCGGCGACATGCTGGACGCCTGCGCGCCGTACGCCCGCTGGGTGGACGTCTTCTGCGAGAACGGCGCCTTCGACGGCGACCAGGCCCGGGCCGTCCTGACCGCCGGCATCGAGCGCGGGCTCACCGCCCGGGTGCACGCCAACCAGCTCTCCCACGGGCCCGGTGTGCAGCTGGCGGTCGAACTGGGCGCGGCCTCCGCCGACCACTGCACCCACCTGACCGACGCGGACGTCGCCGCGCTGGCCGGCTCCGACACGGTGGCGACCCTGCTGCCCGGCGCGGAGTTCTCCACCCGCGCCCCCTACCCGGACGCGCGCCGACTGCTCGACGCGGGCGCCACCGTCGCGCTCTCCACCGACTGCAACCCCGGATCCAGCTTCACCAGCTCGATGGCGTTCTGCCTCGCGGTCGCCGTCCGCGAGATGGGCATGACCCCGGACGAGGCCGTGCACGCCGCCACCGCGGGGGGCGCCAAGGCGCTGCGCCGCACCGACGTGGGCACGGTCACCGCGGGCGCCCGCGCCGACCTGCTGCTGCTGGACGCGCCCTCGCACGTCCACCTGGCCTACCGCCCGGGCGTGCCGCTGACCGCCGCCGTCTGGCGGGCGGGCGTACGCGAGGTCTGACCCCGCCCGGCCGCGGGGCCCGGGACGCACCGAGGGCCGGTACGGATCGCTCCGTACCGGCCCTCGGCGTGCGGGTCAGGGCACCGGGATCAGTGCACGTCGCCCATCAGGCCGTTGATCCGCTTGCGGTACATCGCCAGGCAGACGCCGGCCAGGACGGCCAGACCGCCCTGGGCGGCGAAGTACCAGGTGGAACCGGTCGCGTCGCCGACCACCAGCTGGGTCATCGCGGTGATGCAGTTGCCCGCGGTGACCGCGAGGAACCAGACGCCCATCATCTGGCTGGCGTACTTGGCCGGGGCCAGCTTGGTGGTGACCGAGAGGCCGACCGGGGAGAGGGTCAGCTCGCCGGTGGTCTGGATCAGGTAGACCACGGCCAGCCAGAGCGGCGTGACCTTGGTGTCGCCGGAGGCGGCGGCCATGGCGACCATCATCACCATGAACGAGGCGCCGATCGCCAGCAGGCCCATCGCGAACTTCGCGGCGGTGCTGGGGTTCTTGCCGCGCCGCGACAGCCACACCCAGAGCCAGGCGAAGACCGGGGCCAGCGCCATGATGTAGAGCGGGTTCAGCGACTGGAACCAGCTGGTCGGGAACTCGAAGCCGAGCAGCGTGGCGGAGGTCTTCTCCTCGGCGAAGACGCTCAGCGTGGAGCCGGACTGGTCGTAGATCATCCAGAACAGGGCGGCTGCCACGAAGAACCACACGTACCCGCGCATCTTGGACTTCTCGTCCGCGCTGAGGTCCTTGTCCCGCTGGACCCGGCCGAAGTAGACGGCGGGGATCGCGATGCCCGCGATCGACAGCGGCCAGATCACCCAGTCGATGCTGAAGCTGCCGCTCATGGTGACGGCGCCGTAGAACACCACGGCCGCCGCCAGCCAGAGGCCGGCCTGCCGCAGCACCCGGCTGCGCTCCGCCGGGGAGATCGGCGAGGTGACCACGCTGCTGCGCTCGCTCAGGTGGCGGCTGCCGAGCAGGAACTGGGTCAGGCCGAGCGCCATGCCGATGCCGGCCAGGGCGAAGCCCAGGTGCCAGTCGACCTTCTGGCCGACGGTGCCGATCACCAGCGGGGCGAAGAAGGCACCGAGGTTGATGCCCATGTAGAAGACGGTGAAGCCGCCGTCCCGGCGCGGGTCGTTCGGGCCGTCGTAGAGGTGGCCGACCATCGTGGAGATGTTGGCCTTGAGCAGGCCCGAGCCGATCGCGACGACGGCGAGGCCGGCGAAGAACGCGGCCTTCGAGGGGACGGCCAGCAGGAAGTGGCCGCCCATGATCACGCCGCCGGCCAGCGCGACCGTGCGGCGCGCGCCCAGGAAGCGGTCGGCGATCCAGCCGCCCGGCAGGGCGAGCAGGTAGACCATGGCGTTGTAGACGCTGACCACGGCGGTGGCCGTGCCGACCTGCATGGCGAGGCCGCCTTCGGCCGTCGTCGCCACCATGTAGTAAACGAGCAGGGCCCGCATGCCGTAGAAGCTGAAGCGCTCCCACATCTCGGTCATGAAGAGGGTGGCGAGGCCGCGGGGGTGTCCCAGGAAGGTCTTGCCGCCGGGGGAGACCGGGCGCTGTACGCCCGTCTCCAGGGTCGATGACGCCATGAGTGGTGGTTCCTTGCTCTGTGTGAGGCCCGCGTCGGCCGAGGGGGTGGGGGCCGGGCGGGGACGAAACCACTCTACGTGGCGATATTTGCGGCCATCAGATGACAAAAGGTCTCGATCAGGTAAGGCGATGGTCAAGGCCGAGCGAGATCGGGTCGAGATATCCATGGCGTCAGCGTAGGAATTCCTTCAGATCCAAGACCGAAGTGCAAATCCTTCAGCGATCGGGAAGTGGTGGCCGGACGCCCGAACCGTCACCCCGACCCCCGAGTTGATCACTCTCTGTGAACTACCTCACAGCGCCGACGGCCCCACCCCGCAGGACTACCATCGGCCCATGACCTGTGTGCTGCTCGCCGAGGACGACCCGGCGATCTCCGAACCGCTCGCCCGTGCCCTGCGACGCGAGGGGTACGAGGTGCTCGTCCGCGAGGACGGGCCCAACGCACTGGCCGCCGCCCTGGGGGAGGAGGTCGACCTCGTCGTCCTCGACCTCGGCCTGCCCGAGATGGACGGACTGGAGGTCTGCCGCCGCCTGCGCGCCGACGGCCGGAGCTGCCCCGTCCTGGTGCTCACCGCCCGAGCCGACGAGGTCGACACCGTCGTCGGCCTCGACGCCGGCGCCGACGACTATGTCACCAAGCCCTTCCGCCTCGCCGAACTGCTCGCCCGGGTCCGGGCCCTGCTCCGGCGCGGCCACGTCGACCAGCTCACCACCGGCGCGCACGGCGTCCGGATCGACATCGAGTCGCACCGCGCCTGGCTCGGCGAGGAGGAGCTGACCCTCTCCGCCAAGGAGTTCGAGCTGCTGCGGGTGCTGGTCCGGGACGCCGGCCGGGTGGTCACCCGCGAGGAGATCATGCGCCAGGTCTGGGACACCACCTGGTGGACCTCCACCAAGACCCTCGACATGCACATCTCCTGGCTGCGCAAGAAGCTCGGCGACGACGCGGCCAACCCCCGCTACATCGCCACCGTCCGCGGGGTCGGCTTCCGCTTCGAGAAGAACTAGCACCACAGGGCAGGAGCGGTCGCGTGAAGCGCCGGATGATCAACTCGCTGCTGGGCGTCGTCCTGGTGGTGGTCGTGGTGTTCTGCGTACCGCTCGCCCTGGTCGAGAAGCGGACCATCGTCAACTCCGCCCAGGACCGCGTGGACGCCACCGCCGTCCGGGTGCTCGCCCTGGTCGAGAGCCGGCTGGCGGCGGACGAACCGGTCACCGGGGACAAGTTCGCCAACCAGGTCACCGACGGCAGCTACGTCGAGGTCGCCATCCCCGGCCAGCCGCCGGTGACCGTCGGCACCCGCCCGCCCGGCACCCACCCGCTGAAGGCCGTCGAACAGGGCGGCAGCGGCGAGACCGTCACCGTCGAGCAGTCCCGCGAGCACGTCGACAGCGAGATCGCCAACATGCTGCTGCTGCTCGGCGTGGTCGCGCTGCTCGCCGTCCAGGCCGCCGTCGCCCTCGCCGTCTGGCAGGCCAAACGGCTCGCCCGGCCGCTCACCGACCTCGCCGAGACCGCCGAACGCCTCGGCTCCGGCGACCCCCGGCGCCGCGACCGCCGCTACGGCGTCCCCGAACTCGACCGGGTCGCCGAGGTGCTCGACGCCAGCGCCGAGCGGATCGCCCGGATGCTCACCGCCGAGCGCCGGCTCGCCGCCGACGCCTCCCACCAGCTCCGCACCCCCCTCACCGCACTCTCCATGCGGCTGGAGGAGATCACCGCGCTCGCCGAGGACCCGGAGACCGTCAAGGAGGAGGCGACCATCGCCCTCCAGCAGGTCGAGCGGCTCACCGACGTGGTGCAGCGGCTGCTCACCAACCAGCGCGACCCGCGCAGCCCGTCCGCGGTCTCCTTCGACCTGGACGAGGTGATCAACCAGCAGGTCGGGGAGTGGGGCGCCTCGCTGCGCGGCGGCCACCGCACCCTCACGGTCGAGGGCCTGCGCGGGGTCACCGCCGTCGGCACCCCCGGAACGGTCGCCCAGGTGCTGGCCACCCTGATCGAGAACTCGCTGATGCACGGCGCCGGCACGATCACCCTGCGGGTGCGGCCCTCCGGCACCTCGGTGGTGGTCGAGGTCCAGGACGAGGGCCCCGGGGTGCCCGCCGAACTGGGCAACCGGGTCTTCGAGCGCGCGGTCAGCGGCCGCAACTCGACCGGTATCGGCCTGGCCGTCGCCCGCGACCTCGCGGAGGCCGACGGCGGCCGGCTGGAGCTGCTCTCCCTGCGGCCGCCGGTGTTCGCGCTCTTCCTGGCCCGCAGCCACGAAGACGACCGGGGCGGCGCGCGCAAGCGCGGGGGAGCGGACGACGGGAAGGGCACGCCGACCGTGCCGGAGATCCGCTAGGACTCGTCGGACGAGCCCCGGGGCCGTCGAACGCGGGTCGAACGCGGCCTGGGTGGCCGCCCGGCCGCTACTCGGCCTTGGCGAACCGGTTCTCCTCGGCGGCCAGCACCAGCTCGGCCTGGGCCACGACCCCGGCGCCCTGCTCGGCGCCCGGGGCGCCCTGCGGTACGGACGGCTCGGCGGCGGCCTCGGGGAGGGCCTTGAACACCCAGGTCCGGTACGAGACGAAGCGGAAGACCGTGCCCAGGCCCAGGCCGAAGACCTTGGCGGCCAGCTGCTGGAAGTGCGAGTTCAGCCCGAGCACGTACACCGAGAAGCCGAGCACGCCGGTCTCGATCAGCATCCCGGCGCCGCTGAACAGCAGGAAGAGGGTGATCTCCCGCTTGCGGGAGGCCGCGTCGCGGTCCCGGTAGAGCCAGTAGCGGTAGCCCAGGTAGTTGGTGGTGATGGCGACCAGCGTGGCGGCCACGTTGGAGCGCAGCGAGGCCAGGCCCAGCCCGTTGAGGCAGACCCAGAAGACGAGGAAGTTGACCACGACCCCGCTGAGGCCGACCACGGCGAACTTCAGCACCTCGCCGGAGATCCCGCGGAGCCGCTCGACGAGCGAGGGCTTCGACGCAGTGACGGTCGTCATTCCGGGCTGCCTCCATGTGCCTGCGGACAAGAGGCCCCGGTGCGTACGGCGGCCCGTCAGCCCTGCGTGCACGCACATGATCGGACCACGCGTACCAGGACCTAGCGGACCAGGCTACCCGCTTCCTCCGATCGGCTCAGCCCCAGGAGGGGCGTTCGGCCATCGGCCGCCCGCTCGGGCGGCGCGGTTCCCGGGCCCCTCACCGGCCCGGATATCCTGGCGGGGTGACTTCCCCGGGCAATGCGAATTTTCCAGTGGTGGGCATGATCGGCGGCGGGCAGCTGGCCCGCATGGCACACCAGGCGGGCATCCCGCTCGGGGTCAGGTTCAAACTCCTCGCCGACACGCCCCAGGACTCCGCCGCGCAGGTGGTCTCCGAGGTCGTCCTCGGTGACTACCGCGACCTCGACACGCTCCGCCGCTTCGCGGCCGGCTGTGATGTCGTCACCTTCGACCACGAGCACGTGCCGACCGAGCACCTGCGGGCACTGCAGGCCGACGGCATCGCCGTCCGCCCGGGCCCGGACGCGCTGGTCAACGCCCAGGACAAGGGCGTGATGCGGGCCAAGCTGGACTCCATCGGCGTCCCGTGCCCGCGCCACCGGATCGTCGCCGACCCGGCCGACGTCACCGCCTTCGCGGGCGAGGGCGACGGCTACCCGGTCGTGCTGAAGACCGTGCGCGGCGGCTACGACGGCAAGGGCGTCTGGGTCGTCCGATCCGAGGCGGAGGCCGCGGCGCCGTTCCTCGCGGGCGTCCCGGTGCTGGCGGAGGAGAAGGTCGACTTCGTCCGCGAGCTGGCCGCCAACGTGGTTCGCTCGCCCAGCGGCCAGGCCGTGGCGTACCCGGTGGTGGAGAGCGTCCAGGAGAACGGCGTCTGCGCCGAGGTGACCGCGCCCGCGCCCGGCCTCGACCCGGCGCTGTCCGACGAGGCCCAGCAGCTGGCCCTGCGGATCGCGGGCGAGCTGGACATCACCGGCCACCTCGCGGTCGAGCTGTTCCAGACCCGGGACGGCCGGATCCTGGTCAACGAGCTGGCCATGCGCCCGCACAACTCCGGGCACTGGACCCAGGACGGCGCGGTCACCTCGCAGTTCGAGAACCACCTGCGGGCCGTGCTCGACCTGCCGCTCGGCGACCCCCGGCCGCGCGCCAGGTGGACGGTCATGGTCAACGTGCTCGGCGGCGACTACCCGGACATGTACCGCGCGTTCCTGCACTGCATGGCCCGCGACCCCGGCCTCCGGATCCACATGTACGGCAAGGACGTGAAGCCCGGCCGCAAGGTCGGCCACGTCAACGTCTTCGGGGACGACCTCGACGACGTCCGCGAGCGCGCCCGGCACGCCGGCGCCTACCTGCGAGGAACGATCACCGAATGACCTCCCCCCTTGTCGGCATCGTGATGGGCTCGGACTCGGACTGGCCCGTCATGGAGGCCGCCGCCCAGGCGCTCGACGAGTTCGAGATCCCCTACGAGGTGGACGTCGTCTCCGCCCACCGGATGCCGCGCGAGATGGTCGCGTACGGCGAGAACGCCCACGGCCGCGGCCTGAAGGCGATCATCGCGGGGGCCGGCGGCGCCGCGCACCTGCCGGGCATGCTCGCCTCGGTCACCCCGCTGCCGGTCATCGGCGTGCCGGTGCCGCTGCGCTACCTGGACGGCATGGACAGCCTGCTGTCGATCGTCCAGATGCCGGCCGGGGTGCCGGTCGCCACGGTGTCGGTGGCCGGTGCCCGCAACGCCGGCCTGCTGGCCGTCCGGATGCTGGCCGCCTTCGACCCGGAGCTGACCGAGCGGATGGCCGACTTCCAGGCCGACCTGAACACCCAGGCCACCGAGAAGGGCAAGAAGCTGAGGGCCAAGGTGGCGGGTTCCTCCTCCTTCGGCTTTGGCAAGTAGGACGAACGGATAGAACAGCTCGTATGACATCTGAGCTGTTGGATCCCCTCCTGCTCGATCGTGCCCGGGCCGTCCTCCGCGACACCCCCGTGGTGGACGGCCACAACGACCTGCCCTGGGCGATGCGCGAGCAGGCCGGGTACGACCTCGACGCGCTCGACCTGGCCGCCGACCAGCGCGGCCGCCTCCACACCGACCTCACCCGGCTCACCGCGGGCGGGGTCGGTGCGCAGTTCTGGTCCGTCTACGTGCCCTCCCGGCTGGCCGGGGACCACGCCGTCAGCGCCACCCTGGAGCAGATCGACTTCGTCCGGGCCCTGGTCGACCGCTTCCCCGACCGGCTCCGGCTCGCGCTGACCGCCGACGACCTGGAGGAGGCCCGCGCCGAGGGCCGGATCGCCTCCCTGATGGGCGCCGAGGGCGGGCACTCCATCGACTGCTCGCTCGCCACCCTGCGCGCCCTGTACGCGCTCGGCGTCCGCTACCTCACGCTCACCCACAACGACAACACCCCGTGGGCCGACTCGGCGACCGACGAGCCCGCGGCGGGCGGCCTCACCCGCTTCGGCGAGGAGGTCGTGCGGGAGATGAACCGGCTCGGCATGCTGGTCGACCTCTCGCACGTGTCGGCCGACACCATGCGCGACGCCCTGCGGGTCAGCGAGGCCCCGGTGCTCTTCTCGCACTCCTCCGCCCGCGGCGTCTGCGACCACCCGCGCAACGTCCCCGACGACGTGCTCGCCGCGCTGGCGCACAACGGCGGCGTCGCGATGGCCACCTTCGTGCCCAAGTTCATCCTGCCCGCCGCCATCGCCTGGACCGTCGCGGCGGACGACAACATGCGGGCCCACGGCTTCGACCACCTCGACACCACCCCGGCCGGGATGGCCTGCCAGCGCGCCTTCGAGGCGGCGAACCCGCGCCCGACCGCCACCGCCGCCACCGTCGCCGACCACCTCGACCACATGCGCGAGGTCGCCGGCATCGACCACATCGGCATCGGCGGCGACTTCGACGGCACCGCGTTCCTCCCGCAGGGCCTGGACGACGTCGCCGGCTACCCCAACCTGATCGCCGAACTGCTCGACCGCGGCTGGTCGCCCGCCGACCTCGGCAAGCTCACCTGGCACAACGCCGTCCGGGTGCTGCGCGACGCGGAGGCCGTCGGCGCCCGGCTGCGGACCACCCGCGGGCCGTCCATCGCGACCATCGCCCGGCTGGACGGCTGACCCCTTCCGCACCGGGCCCCGACTCCCGCACCGGGCCCCGACCCGGCGCGGCGGCCGAGGGCTCAGCCCAGGCCGAGCCGCGGGATCTCGATCGCCGGGCAGCGGTCCATCACCATCCGCAGCCCGGCCTGCCGGGTCCGGCCGTACGCGGCCTCGTCCACCACGCCCAGCTGGAACCAGACCGCCTTCGCCCCGATCTCCACCGCCTCGTCGGCCACCGCACCGGCCAGGGAGGAGTTCACGAACACGTCGACCACGTCCACCTCGAACGGGATCTCGGCGAGCGAGCGGTACCCCGGCTCGCCGAGCACCGTCTCCGCCTTGGGATGGACGGGCACGATCCGCTTGCCGTACTGCTGCAGCACCCGGGCGACGCCGTACGCGGCGCGGGCGGTGTTGTTGGAGAGGCCGACCACGGCCCAGGTGTCCCCGGTGGCCGTGAGGATGTCGCGGACGGTCGTCGCGTCGCCGTAGCTCGTCATGCCGGGGGCAACGACGGCCCGCCGCCGGGGATTCCCGGGGGCGGGCCGTCGACGCGGGTGCGGGGCCGGATCAGCTCGGGCGGCCCAGCGCCCGGTACGTCCAGCCGGCCGCGCGCCAGGCGTCCGCGTCCAGCACGTTGCGGCCGTCGAGCAGTCGGCGCTCGGCCACCACCCCGCCCAGCTCGGCCGGGTCCAGGGTGCGGAACTCCTGCCACTCGGTCAGGTGCAGGACGACGTGCGCGCCCTCCGCGGCCTCCAGGGCCGACCCGGCGTACGACAGGCCCGGGAACATCTTGCGGGCGTTGTCCATCGCCTTCGGGTCGTACACCGTGACCTGGGCGCCCTGGAGCTGGATCTGCGCGGCGACGTTGAGCGCCGGCGAATCCCGGATGTCGTCCGAGTTCGGCTTGAAAGCAGCGCCCAGCACGGCCACCCGGCGGCCCAGGAAGCCGCCGACGCACTGCTCGCGGGCCAGCTCCACCATCCGGGAACGGCGGCGCATGTTGATCGAGTCGACCTCGCGCAGGAAGGTCAGCGCCTGGTCGGCGCCCAGCTCCCCGGCCCGGGCCATGAACGCCCGGATGTCCTTGGGCAGGCAGCCGCCGCCGAAGCCGAGGCCGGAGTTGAGGAACTTGCCGCCGATCCGCTCGTCGAAGGCCAGCGCCCGGCTGAGCTGGGTGACGTCGGCGCCGGCCGCCTCGCAGACCTCGGCCATCGCGTTGATGAACGAGATCTTGGTGGCCAGGAAGGAGTTCGCCGCGGCCTTCACCAGCTCGGAGGTCGCATAGTCGGTGGCCAGGAACGGCACCCCGGCGGCGATCGGGTCCGCGTACACCTCGCGCAGCAGCTGCTCGGCGCGCTCGCTGCGCACCCCGACCACGATCCGGTCCGGGCGCAGGGTGTCCTGGACGGCGAAGCCCTCGCGCAGGAACTCCGGGTTCCACGCCAGTTCGGCGCCCTCGCCGACCGGGGCCAGCGCGGCCAGCCGCTCGGCCAGCCGGGCCGCCGAGCCGACCGGGACGGTGGACTTGCCGACCACCAGCACCGGGCGGGTCAGGTACGGGGCGAGCGCGTCGATCGCCGCGTCCACGTAGCTCATGTCGGCGGCGAACTCGCCCTTGCGCTGGGGGGTGTTGACGCACACGAAGTGCACGTCGCCGAACTCGGCGGCCTCCTGGGCGGAGGTGGTGAACCGCAGCCGGCCGGTGGAACCCTCGTGCCCCGCCACGTGCTTGAGCAGGAGCTCGGACAGGCCCGGCTCGTACATCGGCACCCGGCCGGCCGTGAGCGTGGCGATCTTGTCCGGGTCGATGTCCAGACCCAGCACCTCGAAGCCGAACTCGGCCATGGCGGCGGCATGCGTGGCGCCGAGGTAACCGGTGCCGATCACGGAGACGCGGAGGGTCACGGGCTCCCCTTTGGATGGGTGCGACGGTGGTCGGCCTCCGATGCTATCCGGCCCGACCGCGTGCCCGTCGGCCGCAATCCGGTCACAACCCGGCGGGGGCCGGCCGGTCGGCGGCACAATGCGCGCATGGACCGGGAGTTGGAGAGCACGGACGCTGCGGGCCCCGTCGACGAAGACCGGGACACCGGCCCCGGGGAGGGCCCCGCCGAGGGTGGCGGGAGCCCGCACACCGACCCGGACGCCATCCCGGACGCCATCCCGGCCGAGGACCCGGCCGAGGAGCGGGACGACAGGGCGGGGGAGGACCGGGACGCCGCGGAGGAGGGCCCGGAGCCCGCCCGGCGCCGCCGCCGCACCCGCCGGGTGCTGCTCTGGACCCTCGCCGTGCTGTTCCTGCTGGCCGCGTCCGGGGTGGGCGCCGTCTACTGGACCGTCGACCACTACGCCTCGTCGGTGGCCCGCATCCCGCACGCCTTCCCGACCGCCCCCGAGTCCGCCCAGCCGCCCCGGGTCCCCGGCCGCGGGGTCACCTTCCTCCTGGTCGGCCTGGACGCCCGCTCCGACACCCCCACCACCGGCCGCGCCGCCGGGGCCCCCGCCTGGCAGTCCGGTGCGGCCCGCAGCGACACCATGATGCTGCTCCACCTCGCCGAGGACCGCCGCAGCGCCTCGCTGGTCTCGCTCCCCCGCGACACCTGGGTGGATATCCCCGGCCGCGGCCCCGCCAAGCTGAACGCCGCGTACGCCTGGGGCGGCCCGGCGCTGATGACCGAAACCGTGCAGAACCTCACCGGCATCCGGATCGACCACCTCGCGGTGATCGACTGGAACGGCTTCCGCGCCCTCACCGATGCCGTCGGCGGGGTCGACATCACCGTCCCGCGCACCATCGAGGGCGTCGGGGAGGCCCGGCGCTGGGAGGCCGGCACCCACCACTTCGACGGGGAGCAGGCCCTGCTCTACGTCCGCGAGCGCTATGGCCTGCCCGGCGGCGACCTCGACCGCACCAAGCGCCAGCAGAACTTCCTGCGCGCCCTGATGCAGCAGACCATGGCGTCCGGCACGCTCACCAGCCCCAGCCGGCTCACCGGCCTGCTCGGCGCCGTCGGCGACGTCGTCAGCGTCGACGACCGGCTGAGCAACGGCGACCTCTACGAGCTCGCCTGGAGCCTGCGCGCGCTGCGCCCGGACGACGTCCGCTTCATGAACGCGCCGTTCGGCGGCTTCGACACCCGGGACGGGCAGAGCGTGGTGCTGCTCGACGAGCGCGCGGCGGCCGAGCTCTGGGAGGCGATCCGCAACGACCGGATGGCCCGGTACTTCCAGGAGCACCGCACCGGGGACGTCCTCGGCGGAGAGGTCGGCTGAACCCGGTCGAACCTAGGCGAGCGGCAGGTCAGCGGCCTAGGATCTACTTAACGGTAATTAACCGATCACCGGTTTCACACCACGCGATTGAGGCGGGCGACATGGCGGGCAGCGCAGGGGCGGCGGACTTCGATCTCTTCCGGATCTCGGAGGAGCACGGGATGCTCCGGGAGGCGGTGCGTTCGCTGGCCGAGGCGAAGATCGCGCCGTTCGCGGCGG
>NZ_JBSGXP010000203.1:0-12331 GCF_053610105.1 Kitasatospora sp. NPDC054939
GTCCACAGGCTGTGGACGGCGCCGACTCGCGTGCTGCGCTACGGGCGCCCGTAGTGGGTCGGGTGGAAGCCGCTGCTGATCGTGGAGATCCGCACCGGCCGGCCCGGCCGGGGCGCCTCGACGAACCTGTTGCCGCCCAGGTAGACCGCCACGTGGTGGATGCCCGACGCCCGGCCGCTGTCCGACCAGAAGACCAGGTCACCGCGGCGCAGCTGCCCCTTGGTGATCGGCGTGGTCGCCGCGTACTGGTCGTCGGCCACCCGCGGCAGCTCGATCCCGCTGCGCCGGAACGCCTGCTGGACCAGCCCCGAGCAGTCGTAGCCGTCCGGCCCGTCGCCGCCCCACACGTACGGCTTGCCGAGCTGGGCGAGCGCGAACTGCACGGCGGTCTCGGTGCGCCCGGCCGACGGCGCCGCCGCCTTCTCCGAGGAGAAGGAGGGGGAGTGCACGGCCGGCTTCGTCGCCCCGCCCCCGGACTGGCCGGTGCGCGCCAGGTAGACATCGCGGTGGGCGGTGTAGCGCCATTCGCCCTTCGCGTTCCTGAACCAGTACCGGGAACCGTCCCAGCCCTGCTTCATCCCACCGGAGGAGGCCCCGGAGGAACCGGCAGCCGGTGCGGGAGCAGAGGTGGCGGTGGCGGTGGAGGTAGCGGTGGAGGCGGTGGCCGCAGAGGCCGCCGGCTTCGTCGCCCCGCCGCCGGACTGGCCGGTGCGCGCCAGGTAGACATCGCGGTGGGCGGTGTAGCGCCATTCGCCCTTCGCGTTCTTGAACCAGTACCTGGAGCCGTCCCAGCCCTGCTTCCCGGGCGCCGCGTGGGCGGCCCCGGCACCGGCGGTCAGGCCGACCGCACCGGCACCGGCCAGCACGGTGGTCGCCAGGCAGGTGTTCCGCACGGCGCGGTGTATTCGACCGGCCCCGCCCGTCGCGGCGGGCCTGGCGGTGCGCGGCCGCGCCGCACAGGCCGGGCAGCCGCAGCCCGCGAGCGGCGGGATGCCGCCGACGAACTCCTCGAAGCCGAGCAGCGCGCCGTCGGGGTCCGGGCCCCGATCGGCGCCGTCGGCCGTCGTCGTGGTGCCGGTCGTCATGCCGGTCGTCCTTCCTTCCGCCCGGCCCGGACGGCCGGGGGCGGTACCTGGGCGGCCACTCCGGCCGGGGCGACGAAAGCGACCAGCAACTGCTCCATCAGGGCGCTGCGGGCGGCCTCGTCCAACTCGTGGGCGGTGGCCCGCTCCAACCGGCGGACGGCCAGCGCCGCCGCCTCGACCGCGTCGTCGACCAGCACGGTGCGCAGGCCGGCGTCCAGGTCGGCCAGCCGGCGGCGGCGCATCGACTCGGCGACCTCGGGTGCGTAGTCCAGGGCCAGCGGCTGCACGGAGTACACCTCCAGCCCGGCCGGGGCGACCTCGGCGGCCAGCGCCCGGGTCAGCTCGTCGGCGAACCACTGCCCGTCGCGCAGTGCCGGGCCGGGCGCCGCGTTGCTGTCGCAGGGCAGCGTGGACGCCGTCCGGGTCAGCACCGCCTGGACCTGCTCGCGCAGGTAGTTCTCGTGGTCCGCGATCGACAGCAGCGCCCGCGCGGTGTCCTTCACCCGCCAGACGATCAGCAGCCGGACCACGATCGGCGTCCCGGTGCGGTCGACCACCTTGACCTGCTCGCTGCGCCAGTGCCGCAGCCGGACGTCCACCCGGCGGCGGCGCAGCAGCGGGTTCACCCAGACCAGGCCGGTGCGGCGGACGGTGCCCCGGTAACGGCCCCAGCGGGTGAGCACCCGGGTCTCGCCGCCCGCGTTGGCCAGCAGCCCGGCCAGCGCGCCGACGACCAGCAGTCCGGCCGTGGCCACCGAGGCCACCGACCGCCCGCCGACCTCGGCCGGCCCACCCGCCCGGACGGCGCCGCTGCGCAGGTCGGGCAGCACGTCCCAGTACGGGACGACGCCGTCGCGCAGCAGGACCAGGACGACCGCGGCCGTACCCGCCAGCAGGGCCAGCACAGCGATCCAGCCGGGCAGGGCGACGGCCGGGTGCTCGCGCAGCACCGGGTCGACCCGCGGCGGCCGGCGGGCGGTGGTCGCCGCGAGCGGTCCGGCGGGCGCGGGGTCGTGGGGGTGCTCGCGGGCCTGCGCGTGGGCGTGCTCGTACGCCTGCGCGTGGACGGGCTCGGGCGCCGCTTCGAGCGGGTCGCGCAGGTCGACCGCGCCGACGGCGCTCGATGCGGCGGCCGGGCCGCCGTCCCAGGCCCGGCCACCGTCCTGGGCCCGGCCGACTGCGATGCGGGTGGCCGCCGAGCCGGCGGGGCCGCCCGCCCGGGCCAGCGGGCTCGCGCCGGAGGCGGTGCGCTCGGCGGGCGCCGGGGGGACGGGCTGGGGGAGCGGCTGGGTCGGGTGGTCGGGTCGCTGCGAAGAATCGCGGGTGACGTCCATGCACGGATCCTCGGGGTCGGTGTGTCGCGCAACGGGCGGCCCGGATCTGACGGGCAGTGCCAGAGTCAGGCTAAGTTCATACGTCATCAAATGCGACATTTAGGGATATTGCGTGTCGACATTTACTGACGAATCGTCCGAGGTCCGACTGACGCGCAGGCACATGGGCGAATGGTCGTGGCGGTTCGGGGCGGGTCGGTGGGCTTGCAGTCCGGGGCCGACGGCGGTCAGCGCCGCCGTCGGCCGCTCCCCCGGGCGAGCACCCGGTGGGCCATCAGGCCGAGGGCGGCCAGCAGCAGGACGACACCGAGGAGTCCGGTGCGCCGACTGTCCGGTACCGGCCGCTCCGCCGCCGCACCGGCCGCCGGTGGCGCGGCCGGCGTCCGGGCCGGGTCGGTGGCCCCGGCGAGGCCGAGCGGTTCCGCCGGACCGGTGGTCGCCGCCCCCGCCCCCGCCCCCGGCGAGGCAGTGGCACTTGGGGAGGCGGTGGCACTCGGGGAGGCGGTGGCACTCGGGGAGGTGGCGGGGGACCCGGTCGGCGATGTCGGAGCCGACACCGAGGCCGACGGAGACCCCGACCGGGACGGCGACCCGGTCGGGGCGGGCAGGCGCGACGGCGGGACCGACGCGGACGGGGACAGGGCCGGCGAGGGGGACGCGGAGGCCGAGGCCGAGGCCGGGGCCGGGGCCGACAGGGACGGGGCCGGGGCCGACAGGGACGGGGCCGGGGGCGAGGACGGCACCGCGGAGGGCGACGTGCCGGGCACCACAGGGGCGGGCGGCGCGGCCGGTTCGGCGGGACCCACCGGCGGAACCACGATCGGCAGCAGGCCGGGGACGGCGAGGGGCAGCGGCTCGACCGGCACCTCGACCGGCCCGGCCGTCACCGACGCCGACGCTGACGGCAAGGCCGTCGCCGACGCCGGAGCAGCCGAGGGGGCGATGGTCGCCGTGGCCGTGGCGGGCGGGACGGAGGACGGCGCCGCGGAGAGCGAGCTACCAGGCGCCGGCACCACCGGCGGAACCACGATCGGCACCAACCCCGGCACCAGGGGCGGCAGCGGCTCGACCGGCACCTCGACCGGCCCGGCGGTCACCGACGCCGATGCCGCCGCCGGAACAGCCGAGGGCGTGACGGTCGCCGTGGCGGTGGCCGCGGTCGGCGCCGCCGAGGACGCCGAGGCCGAGGGCCGTACCGTCGGGGTCACCCCAGCCGATGCAGTCGGCGACGCACCTGCGGAGCCGGAGGCCGCGGCACTCGCCGAAGCCGAGGCACTCGCCGTCGGGCTCACCGAGGCCGAAGCCGAAGCGCTCGCCGAAGCCGACGCACTTGCCGGAACCGCCGCCGAAGCGCTCGCCGAAGCCGTCGGCGTCGCGACCGGCGTCGCGACCGGCGTCGCGACCGGCGTCGGCACCGCTGCCGCAACGTGGACGGCGACCGCGTCGCCGAGGGCGCTGTTGCCCGCCGGGTCGGTCGCCGTGACGGTCAGCCACTGCTCGCCGTCGACCAGGTCGCGGTTGGCCGTGCAGGTCCAGCTGCCGTCGACGGCGGCGGTCGTCCCGCAGAGCACGATCCGCTCGGGGGCGGAGGAGGCGGGGGCCCCGACGGCCCGGGCGGTGACGATCACCTTGGCGCCGCTCTCGGCCCGCCCGGTCAGCCTGGGCCGGGCGACCCGGACGGTCTCGCCGGCGGCCGGGGAGGTCAGCCGCGGCCGGGCCGGGGCCACGGTGTCGACGACGAGCTGGACGGGGCGGCCGGGGGTGCGGCTGCCCGCGTCGTCGACGGCGACCGGGGTGAGCTGGTGGCGGCCGTCCGTCAGGTTCTCTACGGGCAGGCAGGACCACTCGCCGTCCGGTCGGACCTCCGTGCTGCACAGTTCGCCGGTGCGGTCGGTGACCGAGACGGTGCTGCCGGGCTCGCCGGTGCCGGTGAGCTGGAGGCCGGGGTCGTTGGTGAACTCGGGCAGGGTGAGGACGGGGGCGGCCGGCGGCGCGGTCTTCACGACGATCCGGATCGGCTGGCCGTGCAGCACCACGCCGCCGCTGGTGGTCTCCACCGGGGTGAGGGTGTGCAGGCCGGGGGCGAGCGGGCTGTCGGGTCGGCAGGACCAGCCGCCGGCCCGCTCCACCGTGGCCCGGCAGACGGTCGTCCCGTCGTCGCGGATCTCGACGACGGCGCCGGCCACCCCGCCCTCGCCGCGCACCTGGGGGCGGGCGTCGGCGACGGTGGTGCCGTCCACGGGGGCGGCGATCTCGGGCCGGGGGGCGCCGACGGTCAGTCGGATCCGCTGGTCGGAGACCTGCCCTGAGTCGGCGAAGCCCCCGGAGGACACGAGCTGGGAGGTCTCGCGGCCGAGCCGCAGCCGGGCCCAGGTCTCGCCGGCGGCGGCGCCGGCGGGGACGGTCCACTCCAGCAGGGCGGTGTCGGCGCCGGGCCGGATCTCGGTCTGCACCCGCTCGGTGGCGTCGAAGAGGCCGTTGCGGTCGAAGTCGACCCAGCCGGCCAGGGTGGCGGGGGCACCGCCGACGGCGACCGGGACGGTCAGCCGGTAGTAGCGGCCGATGGCGGCGTCCGCGGGGTAGTCGATGGCGGGGTCGGCGCCCTGGTACTCGTCGCGTCCGGGCTGCAGTTGGGGCGCCGGGCTGGCCCAGACGCTGCGCCGGCTCTCGCCGTGGTCGAGCTGGACGAGCGGTTCGCCCCCGCCGACCCGGACGGATCCGTTGCCGCCCGCGTCGGGGCTCGGGGGCGCGGTGGTGGCGTACGGACGGCGGGCGAGCCGGGCCGGGGCGGTGGCCGCGTCGGAGCCGAGGTAGAGGTCGGACACCAGGTGCGAGGCGTTGCCGTAGCTCTGCGGGGCGGTGCCGACGGCCTCGTCGAGGGTGACGGTGTACGCGTGGAGCAGGCCGTCGGCCGCTTCGCCCTTGCCGGAGCGGGGGGTCGCGCGCTGCTCGACGCGGAAGACCGCGGTGCGGAAGGTGCCCGCGAGCTCCAGGCTGCCCTCGGCGGCGGAGGCGGTGCCGGCGTCGGCGGATCCGTCCGGGTCGGCGGGGGCGAGGGCGTTGCCGGCGACCGTCCAGCCGGGCCAGTCGGTGCGGTTGACCAGCGCGGGGGCGGCGGGGGAACCACCGGTGACGGTCAGTCGGGTGGCGAGGGCGACCGTGCCGGCCTTCCCGCTGACGGTGCCGCCCAGGCCGCTGAGGTGCAGCCGGGGGTTGCGGACCGGCCGGGAGAAGGTGAGCTGCAGCGTGCCGGCGGTGTGCCAGGAGCCGTCCGGCACCGGGCGCTCCTCGGCGATCCGGAAGGTCTGGGCCGGGCCTCCGGGCCGCAGGCCGTCGGAGTAGAGCGCGGCGGCCCGCCCGCCGCCGGCCCGGTCGGACAGCTCGCCCGGCTCGGCCGCCACGGAGACCCCGGGGGAGGGTGCGAAGTCGAGCCGGACGGAGAGGCCGGAGGGCAGGACGGCCCGGCGCTCGTCCTGCCAGGAGTCGGGGGACTGCCGGGCGGCGGAGAACGGCGGCTGCCAGGCGACCAGCAGGCCGGCGGACAGGGCGACGGCGGTGCCGGCCGCGGCCGTTCTGCGCCGGGTGGTGCGGCAGCGTTCCGAGGCGGGGACGGCCGGCGCGGCGCGGTGGGGGGACTGTCGGCTCATCCGGCTTCTCCTTCGGTCTCGGCTGCCTGGGCAGTCTGGGCTGAGCTGAACAGGGTTACTGGACACAAGATCTGACAAAACGGAATCACGGTCCCTGACCGCCCATACTGTGACACTGACTCAATTGCCCGTATCCCACCCGAATGGCGGTCGTCCGACCGGCAAGACGGGATGTACCCGAAAGGGACGCATTTCATCCATTAGGCGGCACGTCCGGGTGATAGCGCGCGATTGCCGGTGATTCCGACCATCCGGTACCGGCCAGTATTCGAGCATTCCCCGGAATACCCTGTTCGAATTGACGGGCCGCTCAGTAGAGTCGGGGCCCGTGACCATCAACCCCGTTCTCATCAAGAGCAGTTTCGCGGTCGTCGAACCCCACGGGACCGCCGTGACCGGGTACTTCTACCGGCACCTGTTCGAGCACAACCCCGGTGTCCGCGGCCTCTTCGCCGCCCACCTGGACGAACAGCAGGACCGGCTCTGGGCCGCCCTCGGCGCCCTGGTCACCCACCTGGAGGACACCGACACCCTGGTCGGCATCCTGCAGGACCTCGGCCGTCGGCACGCCGGGTACGGGGCCCTGGCCGAGCACTTCCCCGCCGTCGGCGCCAGCCTGATCGCCACCCTGCAGCACTACGCGGGCGAGGCCTGGTCGCCGGAGACCGAGGAGTCGTGGGCCGCCGTCTACGGGGTGGTCACCGACGTGATGGGCGACGCGCTCACCGCCGCCCGGTCCGACTGACGGTGCCGACGCGGTGCCCTTCGATCCCGCGCTCGTCCGCGCCAGCTTCGCCGTCGTCGAGCGCCGCGCCGACCACCTGGCCACGTACTTCTACGCCCATCTGTTCGCCCACAATCCCGGCGTCCGGGATTTCTTCCCCGAGGGGATGGCCGAACAGCACGACCGGCTGTTCGCCGCACTGACCCAACTCGTGCTGCGGCTGGAAAGCCCGGAGCGGCTCACCGGCTATCTGCGCGCGCTCGGGCGCGACCACCGCAAGTTCCAGGCCGCGCCCGAGCACTACCCCGCGGTCGGGGCCAGTCTGATCGCCGCCCTGCGGCACTTCTCCGGGCACTCCTGGACGCCGGAGATCGAGAAGGCGTGGACCGAGGCGTTCACCGTGATCGCCGAGGCGATGATCGCCGCCGCCGCCGAGGTCCCGGCCGGCACCCCCGCCTGGTGGGACGCCGAGGTCGCCGCCCGCCGCCGGGCCGGCCCCGACATCACCGTGCTCACCCTCGCGCCGCGGGACCCGTACCCGTTCGCCCCCGGCCAGTACCTCACCCTCTCCAGTCCGCGGGCGCCCCGGGTCTGGCGGCCGTACTCGATTGCCAACGCCCCGCGCCGGGACGGCAGCCTGGACGTCCACGTGCGCCGGGTGCCGGGCGGGCTGCTCTCCACCCCGCTGGTCAACGACGTGCTGCCGGGCGAACTCGTCCGGCTCGGCCCGCCGCTCGGCGACGCCGTCGCCGACCCAGGCTCGCACCGCCCGCTGCTCGCGGTGGCCGGCGGGACCGGCTGGGGCCAGATCAAGGCCGTGCTGGAGCAGGGCGCCGTCGACGCCCGCCGGGCCCTCGTGGTGCTGGCCGCCCGGAGCGACGCCGACCACTACGACCTGGCGGCGGTGGAACGGCTGCTGGCCCGCAGCCCCCGGCTGGAGGTGCTGCTCGCGGCCCCCGAGCCGGGCGGCACCCGCGAGGGCGGGGCCGAACTGGTCCGCGACGCCCTGACCGAACGGGCCGGGCCGGGCGGCTGGGCGGGCTGGGACGTCCACCTCAGCGGACCGCGCGACCTCGCCCCCGCGCTCGCCGACCTGCTGGTCGACCTCGGCGCCGAACCCGAGCTGATCCGGCACGACCCGGTGCCCGCCACCCACAACCGGGCCCGGCCGCTGACCTCCTCCGAGTGGTTCCTCGACCAGCGGGACGTGCCCTGGATCAACCGGACCGAGCTCGGGTGACCCCGGGAACGCAGGAAGCCCCCGGCCGTTGGCCGGGGGCTTCCCCGATGGTGCGCTCAGCAGGATTCGAACCTGCAACCTCTTGATCCGTAGTCAAGTGCTCTATCCGTTGAGCTATGAGCGCAAGGACGGGCCCTGGTGGACCCGGTCTTGCGGAGGGTTGGTGCGCTCAGCAGGATTCGAACCTGCAACCTCTTGATCCGTAGTCAAGTGCTCTATCCGTTGAGCTATGAGCGCTCGCCCTGGTGAACAGTGCCACCGGGGCGGTGCGGGGACAACATTACATGACCTGCGACGCGGGGCGAAATCGATTGATCCGGGCCCCCGCGGCCGGCCCGCGCCCCGTCACCCGGACCCGCCCCGGGCCTGCGCCGGACCCGCTCCGGACCACCCGCTCCGGGGGCTGCCCGGGCACCCGCCGACCGGGCCTGCCGGCCGGACCCTCCCGGGCGCGGCCTCCCCGGACATGCAGAGAGCCCCGCCGACGTGATCGTCGGCGGGGCTCGTCGGCGGAGGCTGAGGGATTTGAACCCTCGATCAGGAATAACCCCGAAACCGCATTAGCAGTGCGGCGCCATAGACCGGACTAGGCGAAGCCTCCTCCACAAGGACCGGAACCCGTACGGCGGATCCGTTCCGTGTGCCAGTGATGATGCCACACCCGAGGGGCCCGGCACCAACCACCGCCAACGATACTGGGCGGGTCGTCCCCGCCGCAAAGAAGAATGAGATACTGCCGTCTCCGGAGGAGCTGCCCCGAACCGAGGAGACCTGTCGACGTGAGCAGCAGGCCGATCCGAGGCACTGCTCGCCTCGCCGCCATACTCGACGCCCTGCCCGACGCGTTGTTGCTGGTGAACAGCAACGGCACGGTCGTCGACGCCAACACCGCGGCCGTCCAGGCCCTCCAGGCCCCCGGCACCTCGCTGGTCGGCATGGGCGTGCTGGACCTCCTGCCCGAGTTCGACCCCAGTCGGATCCCCGGCTCGATGCGGCCCGCCACCCGCGAGGACGAGGCGCTCGACCGGCCGGTCCGGATGACCGCCCGCCGCACCGACGGCACCGCCTTCCCCGTCGAGGTCTCCGGCAACGACTTCGCCGACGACAACGGCGGCTCCGAGGGCCGCGGCTACGCGCTCTCCCCGCTCGTCCCGTACGACCCGTACCGGGACACACCGCGCGCCTCCGCGGCCGGCGACCTCCTGCTGCTGCTCGTCCGCGACCTCTCCGGCCGGCTCGGCGTCGAGGCGGAGCTGCGCCGCCAGCACAAGCAGACCGAGATGATCCTGCGGGCCGCCGCCGAGGGCGTGCTCGGCGTGGACCTCGAAGGCCGCTGCGTCCTGGTCAACCCGGCCGCCGCGCACATCCTGGAGTACCGGGCGAGCGAGCTGGGCGGGCGCGAACTGCACCCGCTGATCCAGCACTCGCGGCCCGACGGCACCCCGCTGGCGCTGGAGGAGTCCGCGCTGCTGGACACCCTGACCTCCGGGCGCAAGCACCGGGTGCGCGGCACCGTGCTGTGGCGCAAGGACGGCCGGCCGGTCACCGTCGACCTCACCACCGCCCCCGTCCGGGACGGCGACCAGTTGGTCGGCGCGGTGATGACCTTCACCGACCGCACCCGCGAACTCGCCCTGGTCGCCCGCAACGAGCACCTCACCGCCGTCCTGGAGAGCGAGCTGGGCGGCGCCCTGACCGCACTGCACCGGCGGATCGACGCACTCGCCGCCGACCCGGCCGGCCAGCTCTGGCCCGAGGCCAACTGGACGCTGCGCCGGCTCGCCGACGAATGCCGCCGCTTCGGTCGGCTGATCGACGGCGTCCTCGCCCACCAGCGCTCCGAGGAGGGCTCCACCGCCGACGGCAAGGACGGCCACGGCGAGGGCAAGGCCCCCGAGCGCGTCCCGGTCGGGCTCGACCGGGTCGTCCGGCTGGCCGTCGAGCAGGCCGGCGAACTGGTCGGCGCGGGCCGGGTGCGGTTCTCCGTGCACGCCGCCGCCGTCGAGGTGATCGCCGACGAGAAGCGGCTCGCCCAGGCGCTGGCCCACCTGGTCGCCGACGTCAGCGGCGTCGCGCTCTCGCTGGACGCCGCCCCGGCCACCCCCTCCCCCGGCCTCGACGCCCCCGGCACCCCGGCGCTGCCCCCGGCCGCCCACGAGACGCCCGCCGTCGTGCTGGCCGCCGCCCAGCGCGGCGAGGTCGCCCGGATCGAGATCCGCGGCCCCGGCCGCGGCGGCAGCCCCGTCCACCTGCCGATAGCCCGCAGCGTGGTCGAGCGGCACGGCGGCGTCCTGCAGCCGCACGAGCTGCCCGGCAAGGCCGGCACCACGTACGTGGTCGAGCTGCCCCTCGACCCGGCCGCGGCCAAGGCCGCCGCCGAACGGGCCGGCGCCGAGGGCCGCACCGACCGGCCCAAGGAGACCGACAGCGCCGTCCTACCCGAACTCCCGGGCATCCCGCAGCTCCCGGCCACCGCCGAGACCGAGGACCCCGCACCCGTCGAGGCCCCCGCGGCCCCGGCCGCCGACGCCGCCGGGACCCCGGCCGCGGAGAACGCCGGCGAGCGGCGCGGCCGGCGCCGCCAGGCCCCCGCCGCGGAGCCCGCCGAGCAGGGCCCGGCCGAGCAGCAGTGGCCCAACGCCCCCGCCCGGGTCGAGCGGGCCGTCCCCGAGCAGTGGAACGGCACCGGCAACGACGCCGCGTACGGGCGCCGGTCGCTCGGCGCCCCCGAGACCCCGCAGAGCGACCCCTGGGGCAAGGACGACGGCCGCTCCGGAACGGCCTACGCCGTCCCGGTCGAGGCCGGGCACCCGTCCGGTCCGATCGCCCTCGGCCCCGGCCCCTCGGCCACCGGTGACGCCCCCGCGGCAGCCCCGGCCGCCCCCGAGTCCCCCGCAGCCGCCCCGCCCACCGCGGTCGGCAGCGGCCCGATCGCCCTCGGCCCGGCCACCGGCGACGGCACCCCGGCCGGCGGCACCCCCGTGGACGCCCCGGCCGCCGCACCGAACGGCGAGCCCGAGCCCCGGCCCTCCCGGCGCCGCCGGGCCCTGCCCGCCGCCGAGGACTCCTCCGGCGGCCTCGCCCTCCCCGGCCTGCCCGAGCCCGGACTCCCGCTCTACCCCGGACTGGAGCACGCGCTGCCCACCGGGCCCGCGCCCGCCGCGCCCGAGCCGCCCACCGCGCCCACCGGTCGGCGCCGCCGACTGGCCGTACCGCCGGACGACGCCGACCCCGCGCCCCAGGCCGAGCCGGCCCCCGCCTCCGCGCTGCCGGCCCTGCCCGCGCTGCCCGCCGTCCCGGCCCCGGCCGAGCCCGAGCCGCCCCGCCCGGTCGGCACCGGACTCGGCGAACTGGCCCCGCCGCGCCCGCTCACCCCAGCCCCGGTGGCCGCACCCGCCCCCGGACCCGCCCCGGTGGAGGCCCGCACCGCCCCGCGCCCGATGGCCGAGCTGCCCGCCGCCACGCGGGACGACCGGCCCGCACCGGTCTCCCCCGGCCTGGACGGGCAGCCGCGCCGGCTGCTGGTCTGGCCCGAGCCCGACCCGGCCACCCGGCAGGCCCTGGAGGACCGCGGCTACCGGCCCGTCATCGTCCGCTCCCGCGAGGAGGTCGACGCCCAGGTGTCGGGCTTCCCGGCCGCGCTCTTCGTCGACCCGCTGACCAGCCCGATCACCCGGACGGCCCTGCAGTCGCTGCGCACCGCCGCGCTCAACAGCCGGGTGCCCGTCGTGGTGACCGCCGGCCTCGGCCAGGCCACCCGGGACAGCGCGTACGGCGCCGACCCGGCCGTCCTGCTGCGCGCGCTCGCCCCCCGCGACGGGGAGCACCACGCGCCGCGCGTCCTGCTGGTCGAGGGCGACCCGGACATCGCCGCCGCACTGATCGCCAGCCTGGAGCGGCGCGGCATGCACGTCGAGCACGCCGCCGACGAGAACGACGCGGTCGCCCGCGCCAGCAGCGTGCAGCCCAACCTGGTGGTGATGGACCTGTTCCAGATCCGCCGCCGCAGGGTCGGCCTGCTGGACTGGCTGCGCGCCAACGACCGGCTGCACCGCACCCCGCTGGTCGTCTACACCTCGGTCGACCTCGACCCGCGCGAACTGCCCCGGCTGCGCACCGGCGAGACCGTGCTGTTCCTGGCGGAGCGGGCCACCACCGAGGACGTCCAGGGCCGGATCGTCGACCTGCTCGGCCGGCTCGGCGCCATGGGCGAAGCGGGTGTGGCCGCCGCGGGCTGACCCCGCGTCGGCGAAGCCGCAGCCGCTACGACGGAGGGCCGGGTGCACCGCGGTGCACCCGGC
>NZ_JBSGXP010000204.1:0-12045 GCF_053610105.1 Kitasatospora sp. NPDC054939
GCGGTGCCTGTCCGGCGGCCAGGGCGGTCAGTTCGCGGCCGGTGTCCCCGGCTCGGCGGGGGAACTCGCGGGCACGGTCGATCAGCGGATCCATGAGGGAATGCCTCCTTCTGCCCCCTCGCGCGGGGCGGGGGCGGGCGGTCGGTCTGGCAATGAACTGTCAGAACAGGCCGCAGACCTGGAGGTCGGGACCGGTCGCGGGCACGGCGGAGCCGCGCCGCCGCACACCGTCGGTGACCCCCCGGTGACCTGATGCTGCGTCAAGACTCAGTAAAACACGGGTATGGGGGAGGCAAAAGCAGGATCGGGACAGGAGTTGTGCTGGTCCGGTTAACATCCTGTTACTGCACCGTGCTGGCGCTCCGGGCCGGGCGTGTGTTCGCGCCGGGCGGGCGGATGTTCGGCGCCGGAGGGTGCGCCGGGTCGCGCCGGGGCTGCCCCGGGGCAGCCCCGGGGTTGTTCCGGGGTCGTTCCGTACCGTCCGGGGCGGGATCCGGGCCGCTTCCGGGACGCGCCGCGAGGCAGGGGGCCGGCCGGGGGCCGTGGGTGGTTTCGGGTCAGTCGCGGTAGCGCGCGGCCAGCAGTGCGACCGTGTCGGCCAGCGCGCGCCGCAGTTCCGGCGGTCCGAGCACCTCCGCCTCCGCCCCCAGCCGCAGCACGTCGCTCACCGCGACGGCCGGCGACTCCACCGACAGCTCGACCTCCACCCAGCCCTCGTCGTCGGCCGGCCCGGCACCCTCCAGCGCCTGCACGCCCACCGCACCGAACTGCATCGGCAGCAGGCGCTGCGCCCGGGGCGAGAGCCGCAGCCGGGCGGTGCCCTGGCGGAGCCGGGCCTCCAGCCGTCGGGAGGACTCCGCCCAGTAGCCGGCCAGGTCGAAGCCGGGCGGGCGTTCGAAGGCTTCTCCGGTGGCGTCGATCCCCAGGAAGCGCGACACCCGGTACGTCCGGACCGTGTCGCCCGCGCCGCCCTCCTCCCGGCCGGCGGCCCCGGCGGCCCCGGCGCGTTCGGCGCACTCGGCTTCTCCGGTCGGGGAGGCGGCCAGCGCGACCAGGTACCAGATGCCGCCCTTGAGGACGATGCCGAGCGGACGCAGCTCGCGGTGCACCTCGCCGCCCCAGCGCCGGTAGTGGGCCCGCAGGACGCGCTGCTCCCGGACGGCCGCGGCGATCTCCTCCAGATGCGGTACCCGGTCGGCGTCCCGGAACCACGCCGGTGCGTCCAGGTGGAAGCGCTCCTCGACCCGCCGGGCCTGCTCGGCGAGTTCGGGCGGCATCGCGGCGTGCAGCTTCAGCCGGGCGGCGGCCACCGCGGTGCCGAGGCCGAGTTCCCGGGCCGGTCCTGGCACGCCCACCAGGAACAGCGAGCCCGCCTCGGCGTCGGTCAGCCCGGTGAGGCGGGTGCGGTAGCCGTCCATCAGCCGGAAGCCGCCGGCCGGGCCGCGGTCGGCGCAGACCGGGACGCCCGCCGCGCCGAGCGCCTCGACGTCCCGGTAGACCGTGCGGACGGACACCTCCAGCTCGGCCGCGAGTTCGGGCGCGGTCATCCGGCCCCGGTTCTGGAGCAGCAGGAGCAGCGAGAGCAGGCGGTCGGCGCGCATCGGGCCATTGTCGCCGCGGTACCTGACAGGAGGTGTCAGGTACGGCGTCCAGGCTGGTCACGCAGACCGCGGGGAACGTCCGCGGCGCGGTTCGACGGCCGTACGGGCGGGTGTGCCGGTCGGGCGGTCGGACGGAGTTCCGAACGAGAGCACAGCGAGAGGACGGACCATCATGGCCACCGAGACCACCGGGCACTTCAGCTGCACCGACTGGCAGGAGAACGCGGTCGGCGCGCGGGAGCAGGGCCCGAGCCTGGCCCGGGCGTCCGCGGTCAACGCCTTCACCGGCGGCATCGAGGCGGGCGCCACGTCCTGCGAGTACACCGTCGCCTACGCGGAGGACAAGAGCGGCACCTTCGCCGGGTTCGAGCTGTTCGACGGCCGGCTCGACGGCCGCGGCGGCGCCTTCCTGGTGGAGGAGCGCGGCCGGTTCGACGCGGAGGGCACCGTGCACTGCACCTTCGAGGTGGTCCCGGGCACGGCCACCGGCGAACTCGCCGGCCTGCGCGGCAGCGGCTCCTTCACGGCCCGCGCCGGCGAGAAGTCGATCGCCTACACCTTTGCGTACGAGCTCGGCTGACCGGCCGCCGCACCCGTGCGCCCGGCCCCCGGCCTCCGTCGGCTGCGGGCCGGGCGCGGGCGGGGTCAGCCGTCGGCCTGCGTCCGGCGGCGGGAGACGACGAGCGCGCCGGCGCCCAGGGCGAGGGCGGTGGCACTCGCGGCGGCCAGGCCGGTGGTGGCCGACGAGGCGCCGGTCTCGGCGAGGGTGGTGGAGGTGGCCGTCGCGGCGGTGCTGCCGGTGGCCCCGGTGCTGCCGGTGGTGGTGCTCTTGACGGTGGTGCGGACCGGCGTGGCGGTGGCCGCCGGGGTGGTGGGCGCGGTGGTGGTGACCGCGGCCGGGACGGCAACGGGGGTCCTGGCAGCGGCCTCGCGGGCGGCCTTGGCCTCGGCCTCCGCCTTGGCCTTCGCCTCGGCGGCGGCCTTCGCGGCGGCGCGCGCCTCGGCGAGGGCCGCCTGGGCGGCCTTCTTCGCCTCCAGGGCCTTCTCGGCGGCGAGCTGGGCCTGGCCCATCCGCCGGGTCTCCTCGATCTGCGCGTCGCTCAGGGCATCGTTGACCGTGGCCAGGACGGCATCGGCGTCGGTTTCGGCCTTGGCGGCGGCGTCGGCGGCGAGCTTGGCCTGGTGGAGGGCGGTGAGGGCGGCGACGCGCTGCTCCTCGGTGGAGGCGGAGTCGTCGAGGATCCGGTTCGCGGTGCTCTGGGCTGCGGCGAGGGCCTTGCCGGCGGCGGACTTCGCCGCAGTGGCCGCCCGCCACTCCTTCAGGGCCTTGGTGTGCGCGGCACGGACGCCGTTGTACCGCGCGTCGAACGCTGCGTCGTCGTCGAACAGGATGTTGGACGCCTTCTCCTCGGCGCGTGCCTTCGCGTAGGCGGCGTCCGCGTCGGCGATGGCCTTCTCCAGCTCGGCGATGGTGGTGGCGTCCGACCGGGACTGGCCGGTCGGGGTGCTGTCGGCGAAGGCGGGGGTCGCGGAGAGGAGCGCGGCGGGCGCGACGACGGCGGCGACGGCGACGGTGGCCAGGGTACGGCGGACGTTCACGGGGAGGGCACCTCGGAGCAGGGGGCGGGCGGCGGTGTCGGCACGGGCGGACGGTGCGCGGCGCCGGTGCAGGCGCGACGGCATGGCGGTGGCGCCGCCTGCCGGAACCGGTTCCTGCCGTGAAGACCGTGTGATCATATACAGCCCGGTTGGCCGACGAACGAGCCCCGTCCCGGTACGGCCGCAGCGCGGGGTGCAGCCCGGACAAGCCCGGCGACGTGCGCCATTGACGGCACATCGGGACGGACCCGCCCCGGCACCCGGCCCCCGCACGGGGAGGTCGCCGGCCAGGGGCCCGGGGCGGGGTGCCGGGGCGGGCGGGCCGGGTTCAGTGTGCCGCGCGGCTGTCCTCCGCGGTCCAGGAGAGCAGCAGCCGGAGGGCGTCCGCGGACGGCGTGTCCGGCTGGGGGGCGTAGGTGATCAGGGCCTGGGTGGGGTCGTCGGCGGACCGCAGGGTCTCGTAGGTGAGTTCGAGGTCGCCGACGACGGGGTGGCGGAAGCGCGCCGGGCCGCTGGTCTTGTCCTGCACCGGGTGCTGGGCCCACCAGGTGCGGAACTCGCGGCTCTTGACGGCGAGTTCGCCGACCAGTTCGCGCAGCCGGAGGTCGTCCGGGTGGCGGCCCGCCTCCATGCTCAGGTAGGCGACGCTCTTCCGCGCACAGTCGTCCCAGTCCCGGTACAGGGTGCGATAGTCGGCGTGCAGGAAGGTGAGCCGGGCCATGTTGTGCTCCCCCGGTGCGAGGGCGTCGAAGCCGAACAGGGCGTTCGCGGCCCGGTTCCAGGCGAGCAGTTCCATCCGCCGCCCCATCACCAGCGAGGGCAGGTCCGGCACCGACTCCACGACGGTCCGCAGCATCGGGCGGACCTGCTGCGGACCCGCCGCCGCCCCGGCCGCCGGCCGGCCCGTCCCGCGCGGGGCCGCGGACGGTCGGGCGATCCGGTGCAGGTGCCGGACCTCGTCCTCCTCCAGGCGCAGGGCGCGGGCCAGCGCGTCGAGCACGGCGGGCGACGCGTTGCGGACCCGCCCCTGTTCCATGCGGGTGTAGTAGTCGACGCTGACACCCGCGAGTTCGGCGATCTCCTCGCGGCGCAGTCCCGCGACCCGGCGCAGCCCGACGGAGCCGGGCAGGCCGACGTCCGCGGGTCGGAGTAGGGCGCGGCGGGCCCGCAGGAAGTCGCTCAGCGCAGTGGTCGCAGTCATGCTCCGCATTCTCGCCGACCGCCCCGTGCGGTGCCTGGCCCTGCCAGGACCAGGCACCGCACGGGGCGGCCGAACCGGGGGACGAGGGGCCCGGCCGGTCAGACCGGGACCTTCACCACCAGGCCGCCGTCGACGATCAGGTCCTGCCCGGTGATGTACGAGGACCGGTCGGAGAGCAGGTAGCGGACGGCGTCCGCTACCTCCTCCGAGGTGCCGACCCGCTGCAGCGGCGGGGCCACCCGGCTGGCCTCGCGCGCCTCCTCGGTGTTGATGATGTCGTCGTACATCTCGGTGTGGATGTAGCCCGGGCTGACGGAGTTCACCCGGATCCCGCGCCCGGCCAGGGCCGGAGCGAGCGAGCGGGCGAAGTTGTGCACGGCGGCCTTGGTGGCCGCGTACACGGGTGCCGCGGCCATGCCGCGGTGCAGGGTCCAGGAGGCGTTGATCACCACGGACCCGCCGCCGGCGGCGTCCAGCAGCGGCAGGGACTGCTGGACGGTGAAGAACACCCCCTTCACGTTGACGTCGAACGAGTCGTCGAAGTCCTGCTCGGTGGTGTCCTCGACGGTGCGGAAGATGCCGACCCCGGCGTTGGCGAACACGCCGTTGAGGCGCCCGAACCGCTCGTCGATCGCGGCCGTGAGCCGCCGGGTGTCCGGCAGGCTCGCCGCGTCGGCCCGGACGGTCAGCAGCCGGGCTCCGCCGTCCGAGACGTCGGCCAGCCGGTCGGCCGTCCGCTTCAGCCGCTCCCCGGTCCGTCCGGTGACGACGACCTGGGCGCCGTCGGCCAGCAACTGCCGTGCGGTGGCGTACCCGATCCCGCTCGTGGCGCCCGTGACGAGGACGACGCGTCCGGCGAATCCGGCCTGCTCAGTGGTGTTTTCGTTCATGCCCCCACTCTGTCGGCCGGTACGTGCGCCAACCAGGCCCGGCCGTTCCCAGGGACTGCCGGTCCTACCCGGGCCCGCGCACCGGTCGGCCGCGCACCGGTCGGCCACGCGCCGGTCGGCCGCGCGCCGGTCGGTCACGCCCTAGACTCCGCCGATGAGCAGTGAATCCCTGCGCCTCACCGTCCTGGGCAGCGCCACCCCGTACCCGACCCCGGAGAACGCCTGTTCCGGCTACCTGGTGTCCGGGGCCGGTGTGCGGATCTGGGTCGACGCCGGCACCGGCACCCTCGGCCCGCTGCAACGGCACGTCCGGCTCGACCAGTTGGACGCGATCTGGATCTCGCACCTGCACGCCGACCACGCCGCCGACCTGCTCACCGCCTACTACGGGCTCCGCTTCGCCGATCTGCGGCCGGCCGCACCGATCCCGCTCCTCGGCCCGCCCGGCACCGCGGACCGGCTGGCGCACTTCCTCACCAACGGGCCCGAACGCAGCCCGGTGGAGGCCGCGTTCGCGATCGAGGAGCTGTCCGACGGCCACCGCACGCGGGTCGGCGGGCTGGTCCTGACCAGCCGCGCGGTGGATCACGGAGGGCTGCCCGCCTTCGCCCTGCGGGTGGAGGACCCGGACGGCCGCTCCCTGGTGTACTCCGGCGACACGGAGCCGTGCCCGGCCCTCACCGAACTGGCCGCCGACTGCGATGTGCTGCTCTGCGAGGCGGACTCCGCGGACGGGGACGGCGGGCACCACACCCCCGAGGCCGCCGGTGCGACGGCTGCCGCGGCCGGGGCCGGCCGGCTGGTGGTCACCCACGTCGGCCGGTCCCTGACGCCCGCGCGGGCGGTGGCCGCGGCCGCCGGCACCTTCGGGGGCCCGGTGGAGTATGCGGCACCGGGCGCGGAGTTCACCGTCGGGCGGTGACTGCGGTGACTGCGGTGACTGCGGCGACCGCGGTGGTCGGACCGGACAGGACCCGACCGGCCGGCATCCGGTCCGGGTTCGGGAAGGGGCCGACCCGGTCGGGTCAGTCGTCGAAGCGCCAGATCTCCTCCATCAGGTCGGTGTACTCCGCGGTGTGGCGGACCCGGAACGCCGACAGTTGCAGGGTGCGGCGGCCCCACGGGTCCCAGGGGCCGAGGGCGAGGCGGCCGAAGGACTGCCAGTCGGTGGCGGCGGGGTCGTCGGGGTGCAGTTCGGCCGCCTGCCCGGCCAGTGATTCGGGCCGGATGCCGAGGGCGTGCAGCAGGGCGTGCGGGTCGCCGGTGAGGTCCCACCGGGTGCTGTCCCAGCCCTCCGAGTGCAGGGCCAGGCCCGTCGGCAGGTGGACGGTGTCCTCGGAGTGGTGCGCGCCCATGTCGGTGCCGACCGAGCCGACGATCCGGGCGTCGGGGAAGCGGCGGTGCAGGGCCTCGGTCTCGGCGAGCAGGGGCAGTTGGTTGCCGTTGTCGGCGAGGGCAGGGTCGGAGAGGCCGATGAGGCCGCCCCAGCAGCCGACGTGGACGACGTCCAGGTCGGCCCGGGTGCGCGGGAGCGGGACGACGGTGTCGGTGCGGTACAGCTCGTCGAGGACGCACTCGACGGTGCCGAAGGACTCCGCGAACCTCCGTGCGGCCACCGGGTCGTGGGGCGGGAGCGCCCCGAGGGCCTCGGCGGTTCCCGGGCCGGCGCCGGCCGGGAACGGGGGTCGTAGGACGGTGACGGTGTACTCGCCCCAGCCGTGCACCGGGCGGTCGGGCGGGCAGGTCCAGTGGCCGTGGTCGGTCATGGCCGCCACGGTACGGGCGGGGGCCGACAGGGGGCCGGGCGGGGCGGCCGGTTCGCGGGTTCCTGAAGGGCTGTCACACCGGAGCGGGAGGAAGATCGTTCGGGCGGATGATGTCCCCGGCCGCCCGGGGGTGCGAGGCTCGTCGGTCGACGGACGAAGTCAGTGACGGGGTACGGGCGGTCAGGCCGCCCGGCCCCGGGAACGGGGGAACGGGACATGGCGGATCCGGACGCACCGGGCGGGCGCAACCTGCGGGTGGCACCCGGCGAGTTGGAGGGCAGCGGTCAGGGTGCCCAGAAGATCGCGGGGGAGATCCCGCCCGAGACGAAGAAGGTCGTCGAGCCGAGCGACGCGGCGGCGAACGAGCTGAAGGGCTGGGCGGCGGCCGGCGCGCTGCGCGACTGCACGGACGGCTGGAAGAAGCTGCTGGACGGGCTGGCCAAGGACATGGACGCCTACGGCGGCAAGCTGATCGCGACGGGGCAGGGCTACCGCACCGTCGAGCACACCGTCGCGGCGAGCATGGCGGCGCCGGCGCCCGCGCAGGTCTCCATCCAGCCAGGCGGGCCCGACCCGTTCGACACCCTGATCCGCGGCGGCGGCGCACCCAAGGGGGTCTGAGCGTGGACATCAAGACCCTCAAGGACGCCAACCTGGTGAGCCTGCTGACCGCCAAGTTCGCGTACGAGTTCCTGGCGAAGGACTTCGGCGAGCACGTCGAGGCGTGGCAGACCACGGTGGTCGACCGGGTGAACCGCTCGGGTTGGACGGGCAGCACGGCGGACACCGCGCACAAGGACCTGGCGGCGTTCTCCGGCAAGCTGAAGGCCGCGCACCAGGAGCTGATCCTGGTGCAGGCGGTGCTGGCGGACGCCCACCGGTCGATCGCCTCCGCGCAGTCGAAGCTGATCCAGGTGCTGGACGACGCCAAGGCGGGCGGCATCAAGGTCGCCGACGACGGCGGGATGTCCTGGGACAACGACCGCAACTCCAGCACCTTCGCCGGTCCGGGCGCCGCCAACAGGGCGGAGGCGCTGAGCACCAGGCTGCAGGCGGCGCTGGCCGAGGGCGCCCAGGCGGACGAGGCGGTGACCCGGCGGCTGCGGCACTTCGTCGAGAACGCCACCAGCGGCACCGGGCTGAACGGCGCGACCGCCGCGAAGGACCGCAAGGACCACCAGACCCGCACCGACTACCCCGGCGACAAGGCGAGCGCCGAGGAGATCAAGACCTGGTGGAACAACCTCAGCCCGGCCGAGCAGAACGAGCTGATCAACTCCAAGCCCGAACTCATCGGCAACCGGGACGGCATCCCCGCCGTCGACCGGGACGAGGCCAACCGGATCGGCATGCAGCGCGCGAAGGACAAGCTGCAGTACGACCTCGACCACCTGGGCCCGGAGCCCGAGCAGGTGGTGCGCAGCGGGCACGTCTTCGTGCAGAACCCGAAGCACGAGGAGTGGGAGAGCCGGAAGTCGGACCTGGAGTCCAAGCTCAACGGCATCAAGGCGATCGAGGACCGCCTCGGTTCGACCGTCACCCCGGACCAGCCGCCCGCGTACCTGCTGGGCTTCGACACCGAGGGCCGCGGGCACGCGATCGTCGCGGTCAACAACCCGGACACGGCGGACAACGTCGTCACCTACGTGCCCGGCACCGGCTCCAGCCTCGGCAACATCAAGGGCGACATCGGCCGCTCGGACGGCATGGTGGGGGCCGCCCAGGACGCCGACTCGGGGAAGACCACCTCCTCGATCACCTGGGTCGGCTACGACTCGCCGCCCGAGATCCCGAACGCGTCGAGCCCCACCTACGCGGAGGACGCCCGGCAGAAGCTGGCCGACTTCGAGAACGGCCTGCGGACCACGCACGAGGGCAGGCCCTCGCACAACACGATCATCGGGCACAGCTACGGCAGCACCACGGTGGGCCTCACACTGCGGGACAAGGGCCTGCCGGTGGACGAGGTGATCTTCGTGGGCAGTCCCGGGGTCGGCGTCGACGAGGCCAAGGACTTCCGGATGGACCCCAAGCACATCTACGCGGGCCGCGGCGACGCCGACTCCATCGAGTGGGCCAAGTCGGTCAACCCGATCGACTGGGCGCAGGAGGGGGTGAGCGAGTGGTACACGGACGTGACCAACGGCCTGCTCGGGATGAACCCCAACAACAACGTCCGGGCCGAGGAGGAGGACCTGCTCCGCTTCGGCCGCGACCCCGCCAACGACCGCTTCGGCGCGCAGCGCATCCCGACCGACTCCGGTACCGGGCACTCGGACTACTGGAAGGGCTCCTCGCTGGACACGATGGGCGACATCATCGCCGGCAAGCGTACGTAGGCGCCGAACGCGCAGGCCCCGAACACGCAGGCGTCGGAGGGCGGGCAGGTCGGGCTGCCGGCGCCGGGTGCAGGGGCCGGCGCCGACAGCCCGGGGGGTGGTGCCCCGCCCCTCAACGGGGCACCACTGCCGTCGGCTCACCGGACCCCCGCCGCGGCAGCACTGCCGCGGGGCGATGGGGGGCCGGACCGGCTCGACGGGGTCGGCCGGGGGCGCCGCCGGGCACGGGGGTCGAGGCGGCGTCCCCGGGTGCGCCCGCGGCTGACGTACCGCGGGGGCACCCCTCCGGGCGGCGCTCAGTCGGGGCAGCCGGTCGGAGGGGCGCAGGGGGGGACGGACGGGCACCGCGGGTTCGGCGGCGGGCCCGAGCGGCTGGTCGCCGGCCCCGGACCGTCCGGTCATGGCAAACATTATTGAACAGGATCCAACGGGAAGCAACAGCCCGATGGTGGTCCGGGATCCGTCGGGGGCCTCGGGTGGGGCGTCGGGCGGAAGGTCGTCCGGGCTTCGGCCCGGCTCCGTCCGCGCCCTCGGGTGCCGGGCCTCGGGTGCCGGCCCCGGCTGCCGGGCCGCGAAGACCGGGCTGTGGAAGGAGTGCGACGGTGGAGGACGTGCGGTCGAGGGTGTCGGCGTACGGGATCGCGGTGGCCGAGGGGCACATACTGCTCACCCGGCTGGCGGAGAGTTCGCCGGTGTTCGAGCCGGGTCTGTGGCACCTGCCCGGCGGCGGCATCGACCCGGGTGAGCAGCCGGTCCGGGCGCTCGAGCGTGAACTGCGCGAGGAGACCGGCCTCGACGTGCTCGGGGCCCGGCTCGTCGACGCGCGGACGTACACCGCCCGGCGCCTCGGCATCGCCTGGAGCCTGGTGGGCCTGTTCTACCGGGTCGAGCTCGCGCCGGGGGCGCCCGTGGTCACCAAGGCCGACGATTCGACGAGCGAGGTCCGCCGGCTGCCGCTGGCCGGCCTTGCGGAGTCGGAGCTCTCGCCGGCCGCGCTCGACGCGCTGCGGATGATCGGCGCCGCCGGGGCGTAGCGGTAGGGCGTCGTGGTAGGGCGTGGGAAAGGCCCCGCGGCCGGTCCGACCCGTCGTGCGGCGGGGGCGGACGGGCCGCGGGGCCGTTCCGCGTCGGGCCGGGTCAGGCGCCGGTGCCCGGCGCGGCCGGTCGGACGGCGATCGCGTCGATCTCGAAGAGCATCCCGGGCAGCGCCAGCGAGGCCACCCCGCTCAGGGTCTGAGCAGGAAGGCGGTCGCCCCAGGCGGCGTGCAGGGCCTTGCCCAGCACCTCCAGCTTCGCCAGGTCGTGGTCGACGATGAACGTGCCGAGCCGGACGACGTGTTCGAGGCCGAGCCCGACGGCGGCCAGGGCGGTGCGCAGGTTGTCGAAGGACTGCTCGACCTGGACGGCGAAGTCCTCGGAGACGACGTTGCCGGTCCCGTCGGAGGCGTACTGCCCGGCGATGAAGACGAGTTCGCCGGGTGCGGCGACGGCGTGGCTGTAGCCGAACGGGGCGGGGTCGTGGAGTCCGGCCGGGTTGGTGATGGTGCGGTGGTCCTGCGGGGTGGCGCTGGTCATGGCGGCGGTCCTTCCGGCCTTCGTGCGGCGGGGTGGCGGTGCGCGGGAATGCGGCACCGATCGCCCCCCGTTGTTCTTGAGTGATCGATCAAGAAGCAAGGTACCACGGTTTCTTGAGTGATCGATACAGAATTGGGACGCGCCGGGCGTGCGGGCCGGGGTGGCGGTGGCGCGGGGGTCGGATCAGGCCGCACTGTGCTGCAACTCGGCTGCGGCGTGCGGTCGGTGGTCGAGTATCAGGCCGATCAGCACCGGTGCCCGCGCTGCGGTGACCGGTGCTGATCGGCTCCATCGCCGGGTGCTCGGTGGCGGCCTGCCTGCCCGGGGCGAGCGCGGCGAGGCCGGTGGCGCCGCGGGCGGGTGCGGCCGATCGGCCTGTCGCGGACACGATCTGTCCTAGATCGCTCCTACCGTGGTTCTCGTCCACGGAACAGTGACCGACGGAGCGATCAGGCATGAGCGAGACCACCCGTACCACCACCGGCACCACCGACCCGGCGGGCGCCCCCGCGCCGGCCGTCACCGGCGAGCGCGCCGACCTGCTGGACGCGCTGGACACGCACCGGGGGCTGCTGCGCCTCACCGTCCGCGACCTCACCGACGAGCAGGCCGGGCTGCGGCCCACCGTCAGCGAACTCTGTCTGGGCGGACTGATCAAGCACGTCGCGGCGACCGAGCGCGGCTGGGTCGACTTCATCCTGAAGGGGCCGTCCGCCATGCCGGACTTCTCCGCCATGACCGAGGCCGACTTCGCCGAGCGGGTGAACGGCTTCCGGATGCTCCCCGGCGAGACCCTGGCCGGCGTGCTCGCGGACTACGCCGAGGTCGCCCGCCGGACCGACGAGCTGGTCGCCGCGCTGCCCGACCTGGACGTCTCGCACCCGCTGCCCGCGGCCCCCTGGTTCGAGGGCGATGTGCGCTGGTCGGCCCGGCGGGTGCTGCTCCACATCGTGGCCGAGACCGCCCAGCACGCCGGCCACGCCGACATCATCCGGGAGAGCCTGGACGGGGCCGTCGCCTTCGAGCTGGTGGCGAAGGAGCGGGGCGAGGAGTGGGGCGAGGAGTGGGGGTAGC
>NZ_JBSGXP010000205.1:0-11636 GCF_053610105.1 Kitasatospora sp. NPDC054939
GGTGCGGCGGGGGTCTGCCGGGCGCGGCCGGGTACGAGTCGGGCCGACCGTCACACGGCCGTCACTTCGCGCAGGAGCGTCCGCGCGGGCTGCCGCCCCGCCGTCTGCGGGCGGGCGGCGGGCGGGCGGCTGCGCTCGTCGCGGGAGGGCAGTTCGACCACCCGGCAGCCGTGGGCCTCCAGCAGGTCGGCCACCGAGCGGGCCTCGGCCTCGTCGAGGGAGAAGACGAAGAGTCCCGGGACCAGGACCGTTCCGATCCAGCCCGCGGCGACGCCCCGCAGCAGCCCGTCCAGGGCCGGCAGGCCGTCGGCCCTGCGCAGTCCGTTGTCCAAGTAGTGCAGCGGTTCCGGCAGCCGCAGGTCCGCGGCCAGGTCCTCCAGGGCCCGGCAGTGGCACTCCATCGCCGTCCGGTCGAACGGGTAGCAGCGGAGGTAGATCGCAGCGTTCGGTGCCGCGGGGACGGCGGTGGTCCGGTCGGAAGTGCTGTACATGGTGTCACCTGCTGCCGATGGGGTGGTGGGGGAGCCGGCTTCCGTGCCCGCCCCTTCGCCGTGCCTCCAGCACACGCGCCCGATCGATGGGTATTCAATACGGGCCCGTACCCATCCTCACCACCGGTCACCGATACCCCTGGGTAGGGGCACGCTGTGTCACTGCCCGTTGGGGCGGAACGCAGAGGTGGGAGGCCCGTGCAGGGGTCAAGGCACATGACTGAGATCTGATCGTTCGATCGAATAGGCGCTCTATTGATCGCAACGCATTGACGTGATCAGACGGCCGTCCTAAGGTGCGGGCGGGCGCCCACTCCCTCCACCTCCCCCACCTCGGGAGTCCCACATGCACCTTCCCCCCACCCTCGGACGCGCCGTGATCGTCGCGGTCACCGCGTCCGCGCTCGCTGCTCCGGCGGTTCCCTCCGCCGGGGCCGCCACGACCTCCGCGGGCACCGCCCGCTACCTGGACTGCTCGGCCGCCACGGACGGCGACGGCAGCCAGGCGGCCCCGTGGAACTCGCTGGCCTCCGCCAACGCGCACGTCCTCCAGCCCGGCGACCGGCTGCTCCTCAAGCGCGGCGCGACCTGCACCGGCACCCTCAAGCCGCAGGGCTCCGGTACGGCCGGAGCCCCGATCACCCTCGCCGCCTACGGCACCGGCACCGCCCGCCCGGTGGTCGCCGGGAACGCCGCCACCGGCGAGAAGGCCGCCGTCCACCTGTTCAACGTCGAGCAGTGGGAGATCCGCGACCTGGAGATCACCTTCCGGGACACCGGCACCACCAAGCGCGAGCGCAACGGCCTGCTCGTGGAGATCGCCGATCTGCCCGACGGCGTCGGCACCCACTACCTGGTCGACGACGTGTCCGTGCACGACGTGAACGGTGATGCCACCAAGTGGTCCAACGGCATCCAGTTCCGCGTCTCCGGCACCACCACCCCCACCCGCTTCGACGACGCCGTGGTGCAGAACTCGCGGATCAGCAACGTCGACCGCGAGGGCCTGACCAACCGCTCCACCTGGATGTGCCGCCCCGAGTACGGCACCACCGACGGCTGCGCGGGCAAGAACAACTGGAAGGGGAGCACCGGGATCGTCTTCCGCGGCAACACCGTCAACAACACCGGCGGCGACGGCATCGTCCTGCGGGCCTCCACCGGCGGCCTGGTCGAGCGCAACCACGTGTACGACATCGCGATGCGCCCGATGGGTGCCAACGTCGGTATCTGGGCGATCAATTCGGACGACGCACTGATCTAGTACAACGAGGTCCACCACGTCCGCAGGCTCGCGGACAACGGGGACGGCCACGCGTTCGACTCCGACTACGGCAACAACCGGGCCGTCTTCCAGTTCAACCACAGCCACCACAACGAGGGCGGCTTCATGCTCTTCTGTGGTGACTGCGGCTCCGAGTCCGAGACGACCGGCACCGTCGTCCGCTACAACCTCAGCCACCACGACAAGGGCCGCTGGCTGACGGCCTCCGGCGAGCTGAGCGCCGACATCTACCACAACACCGTCTACCTGCCGACCGGCTCCACGGCCAAAATCATCGAGGACGGCTACGGCACGACGAAGGTCCGGCTGACCAACAACGTCTTCCACAACCTCGGCACCGGCGGCTACGGCGCCATGCCCGGCAAGACCTACCGGCCGGAGAACTTCACCTGGGCCGCGAACACCTTCTTCGGGCACCACCCGGCCAACGAGCCGGCCGACCCGGAGAAGAAGACCTACGACCCGCAGTTCGTCAACGCCGGCGGCAGCAGCCCGGCCGACTACCGGCTGAGCGCGACCTCCCCGGTCCGCGGCACCGGCACCGCGATCCCCAACCTCGGCAGCCAGGACTACTTCGGCAACGCCGTCCCGCAGGTCTGCCGCCCCGACCGCGGCTTCCACCAGGCGGCGGCGTTCGACGACGGCACCTGCACGCCGGTCAACCTCGTGCGCAACTCGGGCTTCGAGAACACCGCCCTCAACCCGTGGACCAGCTACGGCGGCGTCACCCTCGACACCTCGACCAAGCACGGCGGCGACCGCGCCGTGAAGGTCGGCCCCGCCCAGGCCGCCGCCGAGCAGATCATCCAGGTCAAGCCCAACACCACCTACACGCTCAGCGGTTGGGGCAAGGTCTCGGCGAGCGGCACCGAACTCTCCCTCGGCGCCAAGCAGTACGCCGCCGCCGGCTCCACCAGCACCGTGTTCACCGGCACCTCCTTCACGAAGAGGTCCACCACCTTCACCACCGGCCCGGACGCCACCACCGCCAAGATCTACTGCTACGCCCGCAGCGGCACCGGCCACGGCTGGTGCGACGACCTCACCGTCCTCGCGGACTGACACCGGTCCCTTCCCGCACCCGGCGCCGGGCCACCCCCACGGGTCCGGCGCCGGGCTTCACCGCCTTCCGCCGCCGACCAGCGGTAAACGCTTTCCCGCGAGCCTGTCGACCCGGCCCCGCGGATCCCGCCCGACCCGCCGTCCGCCGGCGGGCCGGGCGCCCCGGCGTCAGTCCGTACCCGCCCCGCCGAGCGCGGACGTGCTGCTGCGGGCCACCAGGGCCACCCCCAGCGGGGCCTGGCGCGTCGGCGCCACCCCGTCGGCGATCAGCTGGACGGCGCGCTCCCCGGCCTCCTCCAGCGGCAGCCGCACGGTGGTCAGCGAGGGGCGGAGGTCCACCGCGAACGGCACGTCGTCGAAGCCGACGACCGAGACCTCGTCCGGGACGGCGCGCCCGAGGTCGTCCTGCACCGCCGTCAGCACCCCGGCCGCCATCACGTCGTTGAGTGCGAGCACCGCGGTGATGCCGGGGTCGCCCGCCAGCAGGTCGAGCGCCGCGTCCCGGCCGCCGGCGCGGGTGAACGCGCCGAACACCACCCGGTCGTCCGGGAGCCCGCCGCCGAGCCGCGACCAGGCGGCCCGGACCCCGTCGAGGCGCCGGCGGACGGTGAGCAGCTCGCGCGGCCCCGCGACCACGCCGATGCGGCGGTGGCCGAGCCGCCACAGCTCGGTCGCCGCGCGCTCGGCGCCCCCGGCGTGGTCGAGGGCGACGAACGGCTCGACGCCCCGTTCGCCGATGCACGCCACCTGCCCGCCGTCCGCTCGGAACGCCGCGACCTCGGCCGTGAACCGCGCGGTGAGGTCCTCGTCGACGACCCCGCTGCCCGCGACCACCAGCGCACGCGCCCGCTGAGCCCGCAGGCTGCGCACGTACTCGATCTCCAGCTCAGGGTCCCCGAGGGTGGCCGCGATCATGACCATCAGCTTGTGCCGCTTGGCGGCGCGCATGGCGCCGGAGGCGATCGCGGCGAAGTACGGGTCCGCGATGTCGTGCACGATCAGGCCGACCACCGAGGTCGAGGAGCGCGCGAGGGCCTGCGCGGGGGCGTTGGACACGTAGCCGAGTTCCCGGGCGGCCCCCTCCACCTTGCGGCGCAGTTCCTCGCCCACCACGCGGGGCCCGCCGTGCAGCACCCGGGAGGCCGTGGCGATCGAGACGCCGGCGTGCTCGGCGACGCGCTGCAGGGTCACGGCTCCCCGGGAGCGGGTGGTGCGGGTGGTTGACCTCGGGTTCGGCATGCTCGTAACGTACATCGCGGTAAGCGCTTACCAAGAATCTCCCACACCCTGTCGCAGCACCGGAGGAAACCGAAATGCCCCGCAGAACCCTCGGCATCGTCATGAACGGCGTCACCGGCCGGATGGGCTACCGCCAGCACCTCGTCCGCTCGATCCTCGCCATCCGTGAGCAGGGCGGCCTCCCGCTCGGCGACGGCGAGGTGCTGTGGCCCGAGCCGATCCTGGTCGGCCGCAGCGCCCACAAGCTCAAGGACCTCGCCGACCGGCACGGCCTCGCCCACTGGACCACCTCCCTGGACGAGGCCCTCGCCCACCCGCTCGCCGAGATCTACTTCGACGCCCAGGTCACCACCGCCCGCGAGGCCGCGCTGCGCACCGCGATCGCCGCCGGCAAGCACGTCTACACCGAGAAGCCGACCGCCGAGTCCCTCGCCTCGGCGATCGAACTGGCCGCCCTCGCCCGCGCCGCCGGGGTGTGCAACGGCGCCGTGCAGGACAAGCTCTTCCTCCCGGGCCTGCTCAAGCTCAAGCGGCTCGTGGACGGCGGCTTCTTCGGCCGGATCCTCTCCGTGCGCGGCGAGTTCGGCTACTGGGTCTTCGAGGGCGACTGGCAGCACGCCCAGCGCCCGTCCTGGAACTACCGCGCCCAGGACGGCGGCGGCATGGTCCTCGACATGTTCCCGCACTGGCGCTACGTCCTGGACAACGTCATCGCCCCCGTCCGCTCCGTCTACGCCCACACCGCCACCCACATCCCCACCCGGGTCGACGAGCAGGGCCGCCCGTACCAGGCGACGGCGGACGACGCGGCGTACGGCGTCTTCGAGCTGGAGGGCGGCATCACCGCCCAGATCAACTCCTCCTGGGCCGTGCGCGTGGACCGCGACGAACTGGTCGAGTTCCAGGTCGACGGCACCGAGGGCAGCGCCGTCGCCGGCCTGCGCAACTGCCGCTTCCAGCACCGCGCCGCCACCCCCAAGCCGGTCTGGAACCCCGACCTGCCGGTCACCGAGTCCTTCCGCGACCAGTGGCAGCAGGTGCCGGACAACGGCGACTTCGACAACGGCTTCAAGATCCAGTGGGAGCTGTTCCTGCGCCACGTGGCGACCGGCGCCCCCTACCACTGGGACCTCCTCGAAGGCGCCAAGGGCGTCCAGCTCGCCGAACTCGGCCTGCGCTCCGCCCGCGAGGGCCGCCGCATCACCGTCCCCGACCTCGCCCTCTGAGGCCGTCCCGGCCCCGCACCCACCGACCGATTGCGCTGACACCATGACCGACATCGACCTGCCCGGCCACGGCCGCCACCGGATGAGCGCCCCCGCCGACCTGCCCGCCCACCCGAAGCCCCCGGCCTCCCGCATCGCGTACGCCGCCGCCCACGTCGTCGCCGACCCGCTGGGCGGGAACGCGCCCGGCGCCCCCGCCGCCGTCGACTGGGAGGCCACCCTCGCGTTCCGCCGCCACCTCTGGTCCCTCGGCCTCGGCGTCGCCGACGCCATGGACACCGCCCAGCGCGGCATGGGCCTCGACTGGCCCGCCACCCGCGAACTCATCACCTGCTCGGGCGCCGAGGCCCGCGCCGCCGGCGGCCTGCTCGCCTGCGGCGTCGGCACCGACCAGCTCGCCCCCGGCACCCACACCGTCGAAACGATCGTCTCCGCCTACGAGGAGCAGCTCGCCGTCGTCGAGGACGCCGGCGCCCGGCCGATCCTGATGGCCAGCCGCGCCCTGGCCGCCGGAGCGCGCGGGGCCGACGACTACCTGCGGGTCTACGACCACCTCATCAAGCAGTCCCGGCACCCGGTCGTCCTGCACTGGCTGGGCGAGATGTTCGACCCGGCCCTCGCCGGCTACTGGGGCTCCGCCGACCTCGACGAGGCCACCGCCACCGTCCTGACCCTGATCCACGAGCACGCCGACCGGATCGACGGCATCAAGGTCTCCCTTCTGGACGCCGAACGGGAGATCGCCCTGCGCCGCGCCCTGCCCGCCGGCGTCCGCCTCTACACCGGCGACGACTTCCACTACCCGCAGCTCATCCGCGGCGACGAACTCGGCCACAGCGACGCCCTGCTGGGCGTGTTCGACCCGATCGCCGCGGTCGCCGCCGCGGCCCTGCACGCCCTGGACGCGGGTGACCTCGACCGGTACGACGCCCTGTTCGCCCCCACCCTGCCGCTGGCCCGCCACCTGTTCGCCGCGCCGACCTGCCACTACAAGACCGGCGTCGTCTTCCTGGCGTGGCTCGCCGGGCACCAGGACCACTTCACCATGGTGGGCGGAGCCCAGAGCGGGCGCTCGCTGACCCACCTGGTCGAGCTGTTCCGGCTCGCCGACGCGGCCGGCGTACTGCCCGACCCCGACCTCGCGGCCGACCGCATGCGACGCCTGCTCGCCGTCGCGGCACCGACCGGCTGACCCGGGCCCCGTAACACCCCGGTGGCCGCCCCGGCCCTGCCCCAGGGGCGGCCACCCACCCCGCCCGGTGCCGCCCGTGCCCCGACCCTGAGAACCCTTCCGCTTCCGCCCTCCCGCCCGAAAGGAGCCCGGCGCCGTGACCGGACTCGCCCGCCTGTCGCTCAACCAGATCACCACCAAGCGGTGGACCCTCCCGGAGGCCGTCCGCGGCTGCGCCGACGCCGGCATCCCCGCCATCGGCCTCTGGCGGGACAAGGTCGCCGAAACCGGCCTCGCCCGCTCCGCCAAGCTCTGCCGGGACGCCGGACTCGCCGTCAGCAGCCTCTGCAGGGGCGGCTTCCTCACCGCGACCGGCCCCGACGAGCGCCGGGCCGCGCTCGCCGACAACCTCCAGGCGATCGAGGAGGCCGCCGAACTCGGCACCGACACCCTGGTCATGGTGGTCGGCGGCCTCCCTGACGGCAGCCGCGACCTCCCCGGCGCCCGCGCCGCCGTCGCCGACATGCTCGCCGAACTCGCCCCGCACGCCGGCGACCTCGGCGTCCGCCTGGCGCTGGAGCCGCTGCACCCGATGTTCTGCGCGGACCGGGCCGTGATCTCCACCCTCGCCCAGGCCCTCGACCTCGCCGAGCCCCACCCCGCCGCCCAGGTCGGCGTCGTCGTCGACAGCTACCACGTCTGGTGGGACCCGCAGCTCGCCGAGCAGATCGCCCGCGCCGGGAGCAGCGGCCGGATCGCCTCCTACCAGGTCTGCGACTGGACCCTGCCGCTGCCCGCCGACGCCCTCCTCGGCCGCGGCCACGTCGGCGACGGCCGGATCGACTTCCGCGCCCTCACCGCCGCGGTGGACGCCGCCGGCTACACCGGCTGGATCGAGGTCGAGATCTTCAACCAGCAGATCTGGGACACCCCCGGCGAGCAGACCCTGCGCACCCTCGTCGAACGCCACCTCAGCCACGTGGCCGCGGCGTGAGAATCGTCCTCGCGCCCGACTCCTTCAAGGGCAGCATCACCGCCGCCGACGCCGCCCGCGCCCTGGCCGACGGCTGGCGGTCCGTGCGGCCCGACGACGAGCTCCTGACGCTGCCGATGGCCGACGGCGGCGAGGGCACCCTCGACGCCGTGGCCGCCGCCCGCCCCGGCACCACCGTGCACGACGTCCCGCACTGCACCGGACCGGACGGCGGACCCGTCACCGGCCGCTACGCCCTCCTCCCGGACGGCACCGCGCTGGTCGAGCTCGCCACCGCCAGCGGACTCCCGCTGATGGCCCGGGGCCTCGCCCCGCTCACCGCCACCACCCGCGGCACCGGCGAGGCGGTCGCCGCCGCCCTGGACGCCGGAGCGAGCGGACTCACCGTCGCCCTCGGCGGCTCCGCCTCCACCGACGGCGGCGCCGGCCTCCTCGCCGCCCTGGGACTGCGCGTCCAGGGACCGTCCGGCAGCCCGCTGCCCGACGGCGGCGGCGCGCTCGCCATCGCCGCGGCGGTCGACCGCACCCGGCTGCGCCCCGCCCCGGCGGGCGGCGTCCGGCTGCTCACCGACGTCGTCAACCCGCTGCTCGGCCCGAGCGGAGCGGCGGCGGTGTACGGCCCGCAGAAGGGCGCCGGGCCGGCCGAGGCCGCCCTGCTGGAGCGCGGCCTGCGCCGCTTCGCGGGCCTGCTGGGCGGCGACCCGCAGCAGCCCGGCGCGGGTGCGGCCGGCGGCACCGCGTACGGCCTGGCCGCCGCCTGGGGTGCGCGCATCGCGCCCGGCGCGGCGGCCGTCGCCGACCTGCTCGGCCTGGATGCGGCCCTGGCCGGGGCCGATCTCGTCGTCACCGGCGAGGGCAGGTTCGACGGCACCAGCCTGCTCGGCAAGGCGGTCGGCGAGGTGATCGCCCGCGCCGGGCGGGCCGGGACGCCGGTGCGGGTGGTCGCCGGGGAGTCCGCCGACGACCGGGCGCTCACCCTGGTCTCGCTGGCCGGGGACGGCGACGACGCCCGGCGCCGGGCCGACCACTGGCTCGTCCGCGCCGGCGCCCGGCTGGCCCGCGATGCCGGGCCGGCGGTCGACTGAGCCACCCGCGCACGGGCCGGTCCCGTCGCGCGGGCCGAAGAAGCGGGAGGAGGCCTCATGGCCGACCACGGACTGATGGCGCAGCAGCGCCGTGCCCTGATCGTCGAAGCGCTCCGGCGGGAGGGCGCCGTCCGGGTCTCGGACCTCGTGGCGACGTTCGGCGTCTCGGACATGACCGTCCGCCGCGATCTGGAGGTGCTGGTGCGGCGCGGCATGGTGGAGAAGGTCCACGGTGGGGCGGTCGTCTCCTTCGGGAGCTCCGCCGAACCCGGGTTCGACGCGAAGGCCTCCCTAAAGTCCGATGCCAAGGCGGACATCGCCGATGCCGCAGCGGCCCTCGTACGACCCGGGAGCGTCGTCGCCCTCGGCGGCGGCACCACGACCTACGAGGTGGCGAAGCGGCTGCTGGGCATTCCGGACCTGACCGTGATCACCAACTCGCTCCCGATCGAACAGTTCGTGCGGACCAGGGGCGCGTCGGATGCGGACTCGCCGGTCGTCCTGCTGACGGGCGGCAGCGCGACGCGTTCGCAGGCCCTGGTCGGCCCGGTGGCCGAGCGCACGATCGCCCTGCTCTACGCCGACCAGTTGATCGTCGGCGCCCACGGTGTCACCGAGGCGGAGGGGCTGACCTCGCCCGGCCTGGCCGAGGCCCAGACGAACCGGGCCTTCGTCGCCCGGGCCCGCCGCCTCGTCGTGGCGGCCGACCACACCAAGTGGGGCACGATCGGGCTGAGCGGCTTCGCGGGCCTCGACCAGGTGAGCTGCTTCGTCACTGACGCGGGCATGCCGGAGGAGGCCAGGTCGGTCCTGGCCGGCCGGGTCGGCGAACTCCTCGTCGCCGGCCCCGGCGGCCGGGCGGGGGTGGGGTGAACAGGCCCGGTGCGACGCTGCTGCGCGTCGCACCGGGCCTGTTCGGCCACGGGGCGCGGTCAGCCCGCGCCCAGGGCCTTGTCGACCTTGCCGTCGATGCCGCGCAGCACCTGGTCGACGGGGGTGCGCCCGTCGATGCCGGCGGGTACGTCGGACTTCTGGGCCTCCCAGCGGGTGGCGAAGGCGTGGCGATTCTGGAGCAGCAGGTCGGGGGTGCTGCGGTCGAACTGGGTCATGATCGCGGCCCAGCTGGGGTCCGCGTGGTAGAAGGAGTCGACCACGACCTTCGTCCCGCGCGCCACCTTCGCCGTGTCGTACGGGAAGATGGCGTGGAACTCCATGAACTGCGTGCTGCGTTCGGGGGAGGCCAGCCAGCGCATGAACGTACCGGCGGCTCCCGGGTCCCGCAGGCCCGCGCGGGCGACCAGGCTGTGGCCGCCGACCGCCGAGCAGCCGCTCTTCGGCCCGACGGGCATCGGGGCGACGGCCCACTTGCCGTTGGTCTTCTGGTTCCCGGCGGCGATGTCGGAGATGACGCTCTGATAGAAGGAGAACATCGCGACCTCGCCCTCGATGAAGCCGCCCAGCGCGCTGGGACCGGGGGTGGAGATCCGGTCCGTGTAGAAGGACTTCATGTAGGCCATCGCGGTGCGCCCGGCGTCGGTGTTCTGGGTGGAGGTCCTGAAGTCGGGCGAGGTGAGCGAGCCGCCGGCCTGGCAGAGGAAGCTCTCCCAGGTGGGGTTGATGGCGTTGGGGTGGTCGTCCATGCCCTTGAACTGCCAGCCCGCGACCTTCCTGCCGGACGCGGCGGAGCGGCTGCTGATGGCGGCGGCGGTGGACTTCAGCTCGTCCCAGGTGCGGGGCGGGTCGGTGAAGCCGTACTTCTGCAGGATGTCCTTGCGGTAGAGCAGGACGTTGACGTCGAAGTACAGCGGGGCGCCGTAGAGGCGGCCGGGGCCCGCCGTCCGGGCCGGACAGTGCGAGGGTGGCGCGGGCTGCGGTGCCGCCGTGGCGCACCGCGTTGGTCGCGAGCTCGGTGGCGACCAGGGCGAGGTCGTCGGCGAGGCGGCCGAGCTGCCAGTCGGCGAGCAGGGCGGTGACCCAGGCGCGCAGCCGGCCCGGGGCCCGGTCGTCGCCGGCGAGCTCGCACTGGTGGAACCGCGCCGGGACCGCCGGGTGGGAGGTCTCGGGCAGGAGCGCGGCGGGGATGCGAGGCATCGGGACTCCTCGGCTGGTGGCGGACGTGCGCGCCCGGCCCGGGCGGCGCCCGCACGCCGACCGAGGGGGCGTCTCAGGTCGACAGCTGCGAATATAGTATACGAAATATGGACTGGCAGGACTGTTCGGCAAAACCGGACAAACCTGCTGGTCGGGGGCGGTGGAGACGGGTGTGGCACAGGGGGTCCGCGCGGGGGAGATATCGCATACGATGAACGGATGGGACAGGGCAACTGGGCGGAGCGCATCCCCGCCGTGAAGAGCAAGGCCGATCTCGCCTACGAGAGCCTGCGCAGCGCCATCGCCCAGGGGGACCTCAAGCCCGGCGAGCGGATCAACATGGACGAGCTCGCCAGGAGCTTCGGGGTCAGCAAGATCCCGATCCGCGAGGCCGTGAAGCGGCTGGAGTCGGACGGGCTGCTGGTCTCCCGCGTGCACGCGGGGGTCACGGTGGCCGGTATCGACGTCACCGAGATGCGCGGCGTCTTCCTGGCCCGCGAGGCGATCGAGGCGCTGGTCGCCGAACTCGCCGCCCAGCGGGTCGACGACCGGCAGCTCGCCGAACTGGGCCACGTCCAGGGGAGGATGCGCGAGGCGCTGGAGCGCGGGGCCACCGGCGAGATGGCCGAGCTGAACTCCCGCTTCCACCACCTCCTCGCGGAGGCGGCCGGCTACCGGATCCTCGGCGACCTGACCGAGCAACTGCTCATGACCATCCGCCGCTACCGGATCACCGCGCCGCTCGGCGAGCGGAACTGGCGCTCGGTCGTGGACGAGCACGACGCCATCATCGCGGCGCTGGGCCGGCGCGATCCGCAGGCGGCGGCCGACGCGGCACGCGCCCACATCAGCTCCCAGGCGGCGCACGAGGTCGAGCAGGAGGACTGACCCCTCCCGGGCGCGCCCCCGGCCGGTGGCACGCCTGCCGGGCGGGGGCGGGGCGGGGCGGGGTTACGGCCGGGACGACGCAGCGGCGGCGCGCGAGGTGATCG